>JAFQTU010000064.1 GCA_017408905.1 Mailhella sp.
AGGAAGGAAGGAAGCTATTCATAGCAATTCCTGTTTCGAAACACTTCACTTCTCTATCCATAAACTTTTCCTCTCAAATTCATTTCATCAATAGAAGAAGCGTTCGCCTTCGGCCGTGATCTCGATATCCTGCGTGATATGGTCGAGGATGCGGCAGTAGCCGTAGTTCAGCCACTCGTCCAGCGTGTCGAGCATATCGGAGCGGGAACAGCCCTCCTCTTCCGCACGGGCCATGAGCCCGGGGAAGAAGCCCGCTGGCAGGGGGCGCGGAGCACAGCTCACGGCCTTGCGCAGAAGGTGGCGGGTCTCCTCGGGCGTTGCCGGGACGCGCTTCTTCTTTTCCGCCATGCCTTAGTCCTTGTCGCCGAGCCAGAGCTTGATGTTCTCGAGCTGGCGGGCCACGGAAAGCGGGCCGGTGCCGCCGGGAACATTGCGGCGGGCCACGGCGGTATCGTAGTCGAGGGCTACGAACACGTCTTCCTCGATGAGTTCGCTCAGGCCGCGCAGTTCTTCAAGGCTCAGGTCTTCGAGGCCGCAGCCCTTTTCTTCGGCAAGGGCCACGGAGCGACCGGAAACGTGATGCGCTTCGCGGAAGGGCATACCCTTGGTCACAAGGTAGTCGGCCAGTTCGGTAGCGTTGAGGAAGCCGGAAGCAAGGGCCTTGCGCATACGTTCGGGGCGGAAGGTGATGCCTTCGAGCATATCGGCCATCAGGGAAAGGGAGTGGCGCACCGTGGAATCCGTGTCGATGAAGGAGATCTTGTCTTCCTGCATATCGCGGTTGTAGGTGAGCGGGATGCCCTTCAGGATGGTCATCAGGTTCATCAGGTTGCCGTAGGTGCGGCCGGTCTTGCCGCGCATGATCTCGGCCACGTCGGGGTTCTTCTTCTGGGGCATGATGGAAGAGCCGGTGGAATGCTTGTCGGAAAGCGTGACGAAGCCGAACATGGGGTTGGCCCACCAGATGATCTCTTCGCAGAAGCGGGAAAGGTGGTTCATGGTGGTCACGCCGCAGAACAGGGCCTCGAGGGCGAAGTCACGGTCGCCCACGGCGTCCATGCTGTTGTCGAAAATGCCGTACATGCCCAGCTCTTCGGCCACCATCTCGGGCTTGAGGGGGTAGGTAGTACCGGCAAGAGCGGCGGCGCCGAGGGGGCTCACGCGCACGCGCTTCTCGCAGTCGGCCATGCGTTCGGCATCGCGCTTCAGCATCCATGCGTAGGAGAGCAGGTGATGGGCAAGGCTCACGGGCTGGGCGGGCTGCATATGGGTACAGCCGGGCAGGAGCACGTCCTTATGTTCTTCGGCGCGCTTCACGAACATGCGCACGAGGGCGCGGGTGAGGCGTATCCATTCGCGGAGCTGGTCGGAAGCGAAGAGGCGGAAATCGAGGCAGACCTGATCGTTGCGGCTGCGGCCGGTGTGCAGTTTCTTGCCCACGTCGCCCACGATCTGGGTGAGGCGGGTCTCGATGTTCATGTGCACGTCTTCAAGATCCTGACGCCACGGGAACACGCCGTCTTCGATCTCCTTCTTCACCTGATCGAGGCCGGAGCGCAGGGTCTCGGCTTCTTCACGGCTTATGATGCCCTGTTCACCCAGCATGCGGGCATGGGCTTTGGAACCGGCGATGTCCTGTGCATAGAGGACACTGTCGAAGGAAATGGATTCCGTATAGGCTTCAACGGCAAGGCTGGTGCTTTCTTTGAAGCGGCCGCCCCAGGGCTTTTCGGACATGGGAGACTCCCGAAAATGGATGGATTGGGTGGAAAGGAGGCCGGATTTCCGGCGGAAAAGAAAAAGCGAGGGAACAGGCCTGGGCCCGCCCCCTCGCGGAAGTTCAGGCATTAGCCCTGCTTCTTGTAGTGTTCCAGACGGTCGGCATAGCCGCGGATGCGCAGGCTCTGCAGGCGGATGAAGCCGGCGGCGTCCTTATGGTCGTAGGTGGCGCACTCTTCGAAGGTAGCGAGGTCCTGGCAGTAGAGGCTGTGGGGGGAGTAGCGGCCCACGGGCCAGGCGTTGCCCTTGTAGAGCTTCAGGCGCACTTCGCCGGTCACGCCCTGCTGCATCTGGTCGATGAGGGCCTGCATGGCTTCGCGTTCGGGGGAGAACCAGAAGCCGTTGTAGATGGCGGCGGCGTAGCGGGGCAGGATGGTCTCGCGGGTGGCGAGGGCTTCGCGGTCGAGGCAGATGCCTTCGAGGTCCTTATGAGCGATGTAGAGAACAGTGCCGGCGGGGGTTTCGTACACGCCGCGGCTCTTCATGCCCACGAAGCGGTTCTCGACCATGTCGAGGCGGCCGATGCCGTGCTTGCCGGCGAGCTTGTTGAGCTGTTCCATCATCTGGCGGGGGGTGAGGCGTTCGCCGTTCAGGGTGACGGCGTCGCCCTTTTCGAAGCCGATGGTGATGTATTCAGGTTCGTTGGGAGCCTGTTCCACGGGCACGGCCATCACGTAGCTGTTGGGGCCGGGTTCTTCCCACGGATCCTCGAGCTCGCCGCCTTCGAAGGAGCAGTGCAGCATATTGCGGTCCATGCTGTAGTGCTTGTTGGAAGAGCTGAGCGGGATGTCGTGCTTTTCAGCGAAGGCGATGAGGGCGGTACGGCTCATCAGATCCCATTCGCGCCAGGGGGCGATGATCTGAAGGTCGGGGGCGAGGGCGTTCACGGAAAGTTCGAAGCGCACCTGGTCGTTGCCCTTGCCGGTAGCACCGTGGGCGATGGCCACAGCGCCTTCCTTGCGGGCAATCTCCACAAGGCGCTTGCTGATGAGGGGGCGGGCCACGGAAGTGCCGAGCAGGTAGCGGCCTTCATAGAGGCAGCCGGAACGCAGCATGGGGTAGATGTAGTCTTTGGCGAACTCGTCGCGAAGGTCTTCGATATAGGCCTTGGCGGCACCGGTCTTGAGGGCCTTGGGTTCGACGCCGTCAAGGTCGTCTTCCTGGCCGAGGTCGGCGGTAACGGTGATGACTTCGTAGCCGTGCTCGACGATGAGCCACTTGAGAATGATGGAGGTGTCAAGACCGCCGGAATAGGCGAGGATGACCTTCTTTTTGTTAGCCATGCTGAGACCTCACAGGCGCGGGGATGCGCCCTTTTAGAAAGTTGCCCGCACAAGGCGGAAATAGAAAGGCCGTGTTGCGGCCGGATTACTCGTTCGAAGCCCCGGGCCAGGGCCGGGCCTGCACCGATGCGGAAAAAGGCAAAAACCAGTCCGGCGGCGAACCTTTCTTTTAAAAAGATTCGCGGCCTTTGTAAAGCCCTGCGAGAGCCCCTTGCCCGGAAAACAAAAAAGCCCCCTGCGTACAGGGGGCATGTCGGCGGCTGGTGGGTCTCCGGAGACTCGAACTCCGAACCAATTGATTAAGAGTCAACTGCTCTACCAATTGAGCTAGAGACCCAGCGCATTCAACGCGGATTTGTTATTAGCGCTCAAATTCACACTCGTCAAGAAAAATTTTGCCTTTTTTTCAAAAAAAGTTTAGTTTCCCCCTATGAAAAGAGTATTTCACGCCCTTGCCTGCCTCTGCCTTCTGGCGGCCTTTTTCTGCACCCTCCCCGGCGCAGGCCCGGCGTTTGCGGCCCAGGCCCTGCCCTACCGCTTCCACACCGAATGGTACAAGCTTTCCGCCGTGGACGGCAGGGAGCTCTCCCCGCCCGTGGGCGAAAACTGCGCCATGGCCGTGCTCTGGCTTCTGCCGGAAGAAGGCTACTACACCTATTCCCATGAACCCGGGGACGAGGGTATGCCCCTCAAGGTAACGGCCCTTGCCGAAGGAACGGCCCTGCACGCCGATATCCTTCAGATCCAGTACCCCGCAGGCTCGGAATCCCGTTCCGGGAACAGCGTTACGCATCACCTGCACGGCAAGGCCCCCGTCTTCCTCATTTTCAAGAAATGCCCGGATCGCGCCGTCACCCTCAAGGTCTCCCTGCTGGCCTGTTCGGCCAAGCACTGCTTCCCCGTGAGCGAGACCCTGCTCCTGCCCGCGCCCCCGGCCGAACTGCCCAACGCCGCCCAGATGCCGTGGTTCTCCCAGCTCAAGGACAGCCGGAACGCGCCCTGCACGCACGGCACTTCCGTTCTGGAGACCCTGAATCCTTCCAAGGCCGCCGCGCCTGCCCCCGCCCCGCTCATCGACCCGGCCGAACCTGCGCCCTCGCTCCGTTCCGACGGGCATACTCTGCTCCTGCCCGACGCGCATACCTCGGTCTTCCAGAAAAAGAGCTTGCGGCCCAGCTCCCCCGCCCTTGCGGCGGCCGCCCCTTCCTCCGCCTCCTATGCCTTCGCTCCCCTTGAACTGGACGGGACCTTCAAGGTGGACGGATGGGCGCGCGCCGTGGGCATAGGCCTGCTGGCCGGCCTGCTGCTGAACTTCATGCCCTGCGTCCTGCCCGTGCTCACCATGAAGTTCTCCGTGCTCCTCGGCATGGACTGCTCCGAGAAGGAGCGCCGCCGCCACATCCGCGAGCACACCATATTCTTCGCGGCGGGCGTGGTGCTCTGGTTCACCCTGCTTGCCGTGCTCTCCGGCCTGACAGGCATGCTCTGGGGCCAGCTCTTCCAGAGCGCCGAAGTCATCTTCTTCATGCTGCTCATCGTCTTCTCGATGGCGCTTTCCATGTTCGATGTCTTCCACCTGCCCGTGCTCGACCTCCAGCCGGGCCACAGTTCCTCGCCGCGTATGCAGGCCTTCAGCACCGGCATGTTCACCACCCTGCTTGCCACGCCATGCAGCGGCCCTCTGCTCGGCGGCGTGCTGGCATGGGGCATGACCAAGCCCCTGCCCGTGCTGATGACCGTGTTCGGCTCCACCGGCCTCGGCATGGCCCTGCCCTACGTGGCCATCGCCGTCTTCCCCGGTCTGGTGCGCTTCCTGCCGCGCCCGGGCGCGTGGCTGGCCACGCTGGAACGCGTGCTCGGCCTCCTGCTCATGGGCACGGCCATCTACCTCTTCTCCCTGCTTCCTACCGACCTGCACGTGAAGACGCTCATCACCCTGCTCGTGGCCGCCACGTCCGCATGGATATGGGGGCGCTGGGGAAGCCTTCGCGGCTCCATCACGCGGCGTATGTTCCTCGGCTCCTTTGCCGTGGGCGCCATTGCCCTGAGCACCTTCTGGGCCTTCCTGCCGCCCCAGCAGGAAACCGTGCCGTGGGCGCCCTTCTCGGAAGCGCAGTTCCGGGCCGACCTTGGCAAGCAGGCCATGATCGTGGAATTCACGGCCGACTGGTGCCCCACCTGCAAGGTGCTGGAGCGCACCACGCTGGCCGCCCCCAACCTCCTGCCCATACTCGACCAGTATTCGGTGAAGGCCGTGAAGGTGGATATGACGCAGAAGAGCGACGACCACGACCGACTGCTCAAGTCCCTGAACAGCGCCAGCATCCCCATGCTGGCCATCTTCCCGGAAGGCGAAGGGGCTTCACAACCTGTCATCCTGCGTGATATCTATACCGTCACCGATCTCCACCTCGCCCTGCGCCAGGCCAAGATACCGCATAAGCGCATGGTCGAGATGCTCTACCCCGTAAAACTGCTCAGTCAGCCCTGAACGACAACGCCTGCACCTCAGGCTCAAACACCGCAAAAAAGGTAACGACATGAAATCCGTCAAGACCCTGCCCGAATTCGCCGCCATTTCCGAACTCGAGATCAACGCCGCCCTCGACGCCTACGACGACGCCATGGAAGAAGAGCACAGCAGCTGCGGCGGCTGTGAAGCCAGTGAAGAGAATCCCACCAATCCCGTGGTGGCCGAGGTGTTCCGCCTCATCACCGCCTACACCGACCGCATGAACGAACTCGTCGTGCTCGAAAAGGAACAGAACAAGGAGATATCCGAATCCTTCCTTGCCGACCTGCTCTCCTTCGAGGCCGAAGCCCCCATCGAACGCATCGCCTTCGACTTCGTGGCCGACGCCGTGTTCGACGAGGGCGAGGACGAGGAATAATCCTCCTCCCCCAGTGACGCAGAAAGCCGCCCCGGTCTTCGGACTGCGGGCGGCTTTTTTGCGCATGAAAAAGGGAGGAGCGCCTGCCCCTCCCTTCAAGTCGCACTTTAAAAACGCGAGAAAATCCTGCTGTTACGCCTGCTTCAGATACGCCTTGTTCACCACGTTCTGCGGCTCTCCCCTGCGCCATGCGTCGATGTTCGCCAGCGTGATCTTCACGATATTGCCGCGCGCGCCGTCCGTGGCCCAGGCGATATGGGGCGTGATGATGGTATTGGGGGCGCTGAGGAGCGGGTCGTCCTCGCGCGGGGGTTCCTGCTCCAGCACGTCCACGCCGAAGCCGGCAAGGTGGCCGCTCTTCAGGGCTTCGGCGGCGTCATGGCTGTTCACCACAGGGCCACGCGCCGTATTGATGAGCAGGGATCCGGGCTTCATCATGGCAAGGGTCTCGGCGCAGACGAGGCCGCGGGTATCGTCCGTCAGGGGGCAGTGCAGGGAAATGACATCAGAACGGCGGAACAGCTCTTCTCTGCTCACGAACTCGAAAGGCTCGTAGCCGGGCTTGTCCATGGGGCGGCGGGCGCAGGCGATGACGTTCATCTTGAAGGCGTGGCCTATTTCCGCCACACGCTGGCCGAGGTTGCCGAAGCCGAAAATGCCGAGGGTCTTGCCGGTGAGCTCCATCTGCGGCTTGAGCCAGTAGCAGAAGTCGCCTCGGCGGTTCCATTCGCCGTCCACCACGCTGGCATGGTGCAGGCTGGTGCGGCGGCAGAGCTCAAGGATGAGCGCGAACACGTGCTGGGCCACGGAATCCGTTCCGTAGGCAGGCGTGTTGCACACCGGGATGCCGCGCTTGCCTGCGGCCTCGTGATCCACGATATTCGTGCCTGCGGCCGTAACGGCGATGAGCTTGACATCCGGGAGCTGGGCCAGCTCCTTCTCGCCGATGACCACCTTATTGGTGATGAGGATATCGGCCCCGGCGGAACGCTCCACGGTCTTGTCGGCAGGGGTGCGCTCCCAGCATTCCCATTCGGCGAATGCGCTCAGGGGCTCCCACGGGGAACCGTTGCCAAGTTCAAGGGAATATCCGTCCAGAACGACTATTTTCATGGTCACTCTCCTCGTTAGCAGTATTATCCTGCTTTTGCCACAGCATGGGCCGGGCCGCAAGCCCCCGCAGGAGAACAGGCAGGAACTGAGGGACTTGCGCACGCCGCTCCCCTGTTCTATACTCCGCCAAAATCTTTCCAAGGGGATGCCTATGCCCTCCGCCAGCCTTCAGCTCCGCAGTCTCGTGGTCTTCCGCAGTCTGCTCAACGACCCTGTCCTCTCCCGCCTCGGCAGGCTCCTCGACGCCGACTGCGCCGACACCCGCGCCTGCGTGGACGCGTGGTGCGACTTCGCGGCCGCACTCTTCGCCAAGTCCGACGACCTCAGCGCCTACCTGCTCGACCTCCTGCTGGAAGACGAGAACATCTATATGCGCCAGAGCTGCGGCGCGTCGCCCGTTTCGCCCTTCCTTGCGGCCTGCCTTGAAAACGAGCTTGCCTTCCTGCAGGAACTCAGCCGCTTCGACGGTTCGGCCATCCGCTCCGCCCTCGATTACGACGGCTTCCTGCCCCAGTGGAAGACCAGCGAACTCGACTTCGCCGCCGCCTACCGCGAACGCATCGCCACCATACACCAGCGCGGCTACGGCATCTTCGCCCAGTACCGTATGTTCACCGTGCAGGACGGCCGCATCGTGCCCGTGAAGCACCCCGACCTTCAGCGTCTTTCCCAGCTCCCCGGCTACGAACGCGAACGCGCCAAGGTCATCGCCAATACCGAGGCCCTGCTCAGCGGCCAGCCCGCCAACAACGTCCTGCTCTATGGCGACGCAGGCACGGGCAAGAGCAGTACGGTGAAGGCCGTGGTGAACGAATTCCACGAGCGCGGCCTGCGCCTTATCGAAGTCAAGAAGAACCAGCTCTACCAGATCCCGGACATCATAGAGGCTCTGGGCAACAACCCGCTGAAATTCATACTTTTCATTGACGATCTGAGCTTCACCAGCAACGACGGGGACTTTGCCGCCCTTAAAGCGATACTTGAAGGAAGCGTGAACGGCCAGCGCGGCAACCTTGTGGTCTATGCCACCAGCAACCGCCGCCACCTCATCAAGGAGAACTGGGAAGACCGCTCGGGAAGCGACCTGCACGAAAACGACACACGGCAGGAACTCATGTCGCTCTCGGCGCGCTTCGGCCTCACCGTGACCTTCTCGCGCCCGGACAAGGACCTCTACCTCGACATCGTACACAGGCTGGCCGAACAGTACGGTATCGACATCCCTGCCGCCCAGCTCGACGTGCGCGCCGAAGCCCATGCCATACGCAACGGCGGCCGCAGTCCCCGCGTGGCCAAGCAGTTCATCGAACTCACCAAATCCGGCATCTGACGCCACGGGAACAGCCTATGAAAACACTTCGCCTGCCCGCCGCCCTGGCCCTTTCCCTCCTGCTTGCGGCCTGCACGACCACCAGCAAGACCAGCGTGACCGCCTACGACGGCGAGGGAAACCCCGTCGCTTCCTCCACGTCCTCCAGCCATACCAACCATGCGGTCGATGCTATGGCCAAGGCCGGCAAAACCGTGAAGGACGGTGCTGTGGCCGGATACGAATGGACCAGGGACAAGACGGTCAAGGGCTATACATGGGTGAAGGACAATATGGCGAACGGCAAGGACGCCGAGCCCGTTCAGGATTCCTCCGCCGTGCCGGAAGCCCAGCCTTCGGCCCAGTAGCCGCCCCCTCTCTTACCTAAAGGAAACGCCGCTCATCGTAAGGATGGACGGCGTTTTTCTTATCCTGCCGAAAACGGGGTTCAGCCCTGCCCGGCCTGCTTCAACTCGAGTTCCAGCCTGTCGGCCCCGCCGACAAGGGCGGCGGCCTGCTCTTCCGCGCCACGGCGCATCTTGTCGAGCACGTCAAGGTACACGCGCAGGGCCGAAGCCTCCTCGGCCAGCACGGACAGCGCAGGCAGGAAGCCTTCGTTCACCGCACGCCCGTAGGCCTGCGAGACTTCTTCCAGATTCTGGTTCAGAAGCTCGTCGAGGCGCTTGCGCTGTTCCTGCGTCCAGCGGCGCACGGCCTCTTCCTTGCGTTCCATGAGCAGGCGGCGGCATCGAGACGGACTGCCCAGCTTCATGAGCGTCCATACTATACTGCCCACCACGGCCGCAGGCAGGAGCGCCCACCAGCCCATGTTACCCAGAACGATGCCAAGGCCCAGCCCGCCGCCGCGCCGTATGGCAAGGCCCATAGCCACGAGGCCCAGCTTTTTCATCAGGGAATTGGCGTTCACCAGCCAGCGTTCGCGGCTGAAAGGCACGTCGCTGATGGACTGGAGTTCAAGGTCGTCCACCACCACGGCTTCGAGGCAGAGCACGGATATCTCGTGCATACGTTCCCCGAACTGCTTCAGCTTCTCGTTCCAGTCGCGCTGGATGTCGCGGCGTTCGGCCAGCAGTTCCTCAAGGCATTCGCGGGCGATGCGCGGCACGTCCTGCTCGTCGAAATCCTTCCAGTTCTTCGGCTTGAACATACCGGTGAAGCCAAGGGAATCCGCGTGCTTATTAGCGGCGTCCATGATGCGCAGGAGGGTTCGTTCCTGCCAGCTTTCAAGGGCGCGGCCCTGTTCCTTGCGCCATGCCTTAAGGTCTATCTCGGCGGCGTTCACCACCGACCACGCCTGCGAGGAACAGCTTTCCATCACGTTCTCAAGGCGCTCCACATGGCGGCGCAGGATGTCGGCATGGCGCACGTCCGGCAGTTCGGCAAGCTCGGCGGCAAGGAAGGACGCGGCATCGCGGCGCACTTCGGCGGCCAGCTCCGCCCCCTTCGCCTGCACCCTGAGCGCCCTGCCCTCGTCGCTTTCCTGCTTCTGGCGGGCGGCCTCTTCCATAAGGCGGCACAGTTCGCGGAAATTCGCGCCTCCGTCCCCGGAGGAGGAACAGCGCTGGCGCATGGCTTCCCGGGCGTTCATATCCAGCAGGCCGAGTACCCGCATACCCGAGGCTTCGGCACTGTCCATGAGCAGGCGCGCACGGGCCAGCGCCTCTTCCCGGCTGTGCTCTTCGTTCAGCCTGTCCACGCCTGTGACCACGCCTATCACCGAAGCCGCGCGGCCCGAGGCGGCAAGCTGGCGCAGGAGCTCCTGTTCCGAAGCGGATTCGGGCCTGCGGGCATCCATGACAAAGAGCAGGCAGTCGGCGGCAAGGCACTCTTCGAAGGCCAGATAGTTCTGCACCGGGTCCGTGGCGTTCAGCCCGGGGGTGTCCACCAGCACAAGGCCGTGGCGCAGGGCTTCGGAAGGAAGCTCCACCTCCACGCGGGCGGTGAAGAGGCTGTCCTCTTCCTTGGCGGAAAGGAATTCCTGCAAGCGCGCCTCGCTGTCCAGCACCCTGTCTTCCTGCGGCGGCCTTGCTTCGAGCATGGCCTGCACGCGTTCGCTGAAGGCCTCGTCCTGCGAACGGAGCTTCTGGAACTGCGCAAGGGCGCGGCATTCCTCGTCCGAGAGGAAATGCACCGTGCCCCGGAAGTCCCGCCCCCAGCGGAAGCGCGCCACGGCGGCGGTCTCGGGCACGGATTCCCGCACCGGCGACACGGCCCTGCCCAGCAGGGCGTTGATGAGCGAGCTTTTGCCGCGCTTGCCCTCGCCTACGGCCACAAGGGTGAAGGGCTGTTCGGCCATGAGGCGGCGCAGATCTTCCAATGCCCGGGCCGAGCCAAGGCATCCGGCTTCGAGCGCGGCCTTTTCCAGCGCTTCCGCCGCCGAGGCCGAAGCCTGAAGCCCGGGGGCAAGCGCCATGCCGTCGCGCCGGGGGCGGAGAAGGGAAAGCCTGCGCTGGGCGGAAAGGTCGCGCAGATAGCGCGCCGCCCCCTGATACTGCTGTACGGCGGCCTGCGCCACGCCGCCCGCCGCGTCGCCGCAGGCGGAACCGGCCACGGCCACGGCCGAGGTCAGCGCGTCGAGCTGTTTCTTCAGCGGGGCGGGCATGAAGGCCCGGGGCTTCCGCCTCGGCACGGCCACACCGTTCTCCATGACCACGTTGCGCTCGTCGTCCCCGGGGCTCTCCCCGAACACGCTGTCCCATACGCCCGCCCCGGAAAGGAAGCGCGCACTGCGGCGCATGGCCTCGACGAAGCGGCGGCGCGAGGCGTCCGCCTGTTCGTCGGCAGGCAGGGAATGGAGAAGGAGCCCGGCCAGAGCCGGAGAAAGTTCCTGAAGGGCGGCAAGGTAGCGTTCCGCCCTGTCGTCGGGCAGGGAGGCGAGATCGTCCGCTATGCGGCGGTCGGAAGCGAGGCTGGCAGGCGCGGGATCCTGGAGGAGCGCGGCGTGGAAGCGGGTCTGGAGCACGAAGAAGGCGTGTTCGGCCTTCTGGCGCTCATGGGCCGTCATGGCGTCGGTATCGCGGGGGGCGAAGACCTCGGCAAAGGCCTCGGAAGCCTTCTTCCATGCGGCAGGGGAAAGGCGTCCGCCCTCCTGCGCCGCCGAGGCCAGCAGGATGACCAGCCTGTCTTCGGCGTTCAGTTCCGGGGCCGAGGAATCCGGCAGTTCCGGCATGATGGCGGAAGGCTCGTCGCCGCCCTTTGAAGCTCCGGCAGTTCTCTTCATCTCTCCCCCTTCTGGAAGCGTACGAAAAATGGCTCCATATCCGCAGACATGGAGCCATAATATAAGTTCAGATGGCCAAATGGCAAGAAGACTTACTTGTGGTAGATCTTCACCACGTTGGTACGGCGGACGGCTTCCACGCCGGGGGCGTACTCGCCAGCGGTGATGACCACGTCTTCACCCAGGGGGAAGAGGTCGCTGGCGGCGATCCAGTTCTGGGTGCGGCGGGCATGGGAGAAGCTGCTGTCGCTGGGAACGAGGAAGAAGGGCTGGACGCCCCAGACGAAGTTCAGCGCGTGTTCCACCACAGAGCTGTGGGTGAGGGCGTAGATGGTCTGGGCAGGGCGGCATTCGGCCAGCATGCGGGCGGCGCCGCCGGACACGGAATGGGCCACGATGGACTTGGCGGACACGGAATTGGCCAGCAGGCAGGCGGTGTAGGCGAGGAAGCGGGAGGTATCCTTCTCGTCCTTGGGGGCGCGCAGGCCGCCGTTGGCGAGCAGGTACTTTTCAGCTTCGTCGGTGATCTGGCGCATGTTCTGCACGGCTTCCACAGGGTAGTTGCCAGCGGCGGTCTCATCGGAGAGCATCACGCAGTCCGCGCCGTCGAGTACGGCGTTGGCCACGTCGGTGACTTCAGCGCGGGTGGGCACGGGGGAGTTCACCATGGACATGAGCATCTGCGTAGCCACGATGACAGGCTTGCCGTGGCGGTTGCAGGTCTGGATGATGCGCTTCTGCAGGGCAGGCAGGGAAGGCATGGGGCATTCCACGCCAAGGTCGCCGCGGGCCACCATGATGACGTCGGCGGCGGCCACGATCTCTTCGAGGTTGTCCACGGCGGCGTTCTGGCGTTCCAGCTTGGCCACCACGGGCAGGTCGTCGCGGCCGTAGGAGCGCAGGAGGGCCTTGATGTCGTGCACGTCCTTCACGGTCTGCACGAAGGAGATGGCCACGGCGTCCACACCGAGTTCCATGCCCACGGCAAGGCGTTCACGGTCGTTGGCGGTGATGGCGGGCAGGGCGATGGACTTGCCGGGCAGGGCAAGACCCTTGCGGGAGGAAATGGTACCGTTGTCGAGGGCCTTCATGGTGAAGCGCTCGTCGGCCACCTTTTCGGTGATCTCGAAGCGCAGGCCGCCGTCAGCCAGCACCAGCACGTCGCCCACCACGAGGGAGGCGAGGATGGTGGGATGGTCGAAGGGGATGAAGGGCAGGTCTTCCTTTTCCCTGCGCTCACGGGCGAGGGTGAGCAGATCGCCCTGCTTGAGCAGGAACTTGCCTTCGGGCAGAAGGCCGATACGGATCTTGGGGCCGGGCAGGTCCTGCATGATGGTCAGGGGGCGGCCGATATTCTTTTCCACTTCGCGGATGGCGGTGATGACCTTGCGGAAAAATTCCGGGTCGCCGTGGGAGAAGTTCAGACGAAAGACGGAAACGCCGGCTTCGGCGAGCTGAGCGATCTTTTCGGGGGCGCAGGAGGCCGGACCGATAGTGGCAACGATCTTGGTACGCATAAACATTCCTTGAAATAAAATGGCCGGCAGGAGGAACATCTTACCCGCAGTCCCTTCTGCTTCGACGTTGGGGGCAGTCTGCCCCTTTTTAAAAGAAATGTCGAGTATTCATAGCCGCCCCTGCCGTGGCGCTCCCAAGGGCCTTTCCCGAACGCCCGCCCTGCCCCTTCCGCCCGCGTTCTTTCCCACTTCGTTCCCCTTTCCCCCGCTTTTGGGCACAGCTTTCCAGACCTAACTCCACAAAATCACAAGGATAGCACCCTTCCGCCCCCTTTCCTGCCCTGCCCCGCCCTTCTTGTTCCCACTTCGATACCCGCGACGTTTCTCGATTGATTCTTGCACGTTATGCCAGCTTTTCTGCCATTTGCCCTTGACTTCGATTTGATTCTTGGGCAAAAGTGGGGAAAAGTGGCAAAAAGTGGAGAGAAGCATGGTTTTCAGAGGAAGATTCGCGCGCAGCATCGACCCTAAGGGTCGCCTTCTGCTGCCCAACGAATTCCGCGAGGGCATGGCAAAAGCCCCTGCGGACGGCGCTTCCCCTGCGGCCTCCTTCGTTCTCACCACCTATGACGGCTGCCTCGTGGCCTTCTCGCTGGAAGACTGGGAAGAGCTGGAACGGAAGTTCATGCGCATCCCCAACCCTTCCCCGCAGGTCCGCGCCTTCCGCCGCCTCGTCATCGGCGGTGCCGAGACCCACACGCCCGACTCCCACGGCCGCATCCTGCTCTCGCCCGACCATCGCGCCTACGCCGGCATCGAACGCGAGGCCACCGTCCTCGGCCTCGTAGATCGTTTCGAGATCTGGAACCCCGCCGCCCTCAAGGCCTCCATGGCTCCCGACAACCTTGCCGGAGTCACCGAGGAGCTGGCCGCCAGCGGCATCGACTTTTCTCTCTAGCCCCGCATCGCCCCGAGCATCGCCATGGAAAAGAACGCTTTCCCTGCTCCCGCCGTCACGGCCCAGAACGCGAAGCACGTGTCCGTCCTTCTTGAGGAAGTGCTGGACGCCCTTGCCCCGCGCGAAGGCGGCCGCTACCTCGACGGTACCCTCGGCCTTGCCGGGCATTCCTCCGCCCTCATGGAGAGGGCAGGCGGGAAGGCCTTCCTCTGCGGGCTCGACCGCGACCCGCAGGCGCTGGAACGCGCCGCCGAACGCCTTGCCCCCTACGGCGAGAACTGCCGCCTCTTTTCTTCGGAATACGCCTCTTTCGAGGGCGCGCTCGACGCCCTGAACTGGCCCACCATCGACGGCGCCCTGCTGGACATCGGCGTGTCCTCCCTCCAGCTCGACGTGACCGACCGCGGCTTCTCCCTGCATGGGGACGCACCGCTCGATATGCGCATGGACATGGGCTCCTTCCGCCACGAGAACCGTGAACCGTGGATGGAGAACGCCCGCACCGTGGTGAACATGGCCGACGTGAACACCCTGCGCCAGATCATCGAAGCCTACGGCGAAGACCCGCAGGCCGCGCGCATAGCCCGCGCCATCGTGGAGGCCCGCCAGGAAGCCCCCATCGAGACCACGGGCCGCCTTGCCGACATCGTGTGGCACGCCTACCCCGCCAAATGGCGCGCGCAGGCCCGCAACCACCCCGCCACCCGCACCTTTCAGGCTATCCGCATGGTGGTGAACGACGAGCTGGGCCAGCTCGAACGCTTCCTCGACGCCATACTCCCCCGCCTTGCCGTAGGCGGCCGCCTTGCGATCATCACCTTCCATTCTCTGGAAGACCGCATCGTGAAGCAGCGCTTCCGCGAATGGAGCACCGACTGCCTCTGCCCGGCCCATCTGCCGCGCTGCGTGTGCAACCACCGCGCCGAAGTGAAACTCCTGACCAAGAAACCCATCGTTCCCAGCCGGGACGAACTCGCCTTCAACCCCAGATCCGGCAGTGCGAAGCTTCGCGTCGTGGAAAAGCTGCCGCCCCATGTTTAAGGAGCTGTCATGACCTCTCGTACTGCTGCCCTCGGTTCCGGCGGATGGTTTCTTTTTACCTTGATGGCTTTCATGTTCAGCATTATCATGGGGATGACCGTGACGTGGATCAACGTCGGTTCCAGAAGCATCGCCAACAGCATCCATGAAATGCAGTGCCAGACCGAGGCCGCCCGTGTGCACATCGCCAAGCTGGAAGTGGAGCGCGACAGCCTGCTTTCCCCCTACATCCTCGGCAAGACAGCCGAGCGCCTGGGCATGAGCATGGCCGACCCCGGCCAGATCCGCAGAATAGAAGTATCCCGCAGAAAATAGCCTATGCTGCCAAACAGTTCCTCCTCATCGTCCCGCCCAGCGGGGCGGCCGCGCGTCAACAGACGCATCAACGCAGTTCAGCCCTCTGCCCCTTCGGGTAAAGGGCTGTTCTCGCGCCTGCAATCCGTGAGGAATTTCTGGAACTGGCTCCTTGCCCAGCGCTTCCACTACGCCGCCGTCTTCTTCGTGCTGTTCTGGTGCGTGCTCGTGGCGCGCGCCTTTCAGGTGCAGGTGCTGGACGGGCCGCGCTACAAGGCCATGGCAAAATCCCAGCAGTCCATGCTGGAAGTGGTGTACGGCCAGCGCGGCAGCATACTCGACCGGCACGGCCGTGTGCTCGCCCGCAGTGTGCCCTGCTTCTCCGTCTCCTGCGACCCGCGCAAAGTGGAGAACATCGACGACGCGGCCGCCCGCCTCGCCCCCATCCTGAAGAAATCCAAGTCCGACATGCTGGCCCTCCTGCGCAGGAACAGCCCCTTCGTATGGCTCTCCCGCAAGGTGGACGACGCCACGGCCGCCGCCATCGAGAAAGAAAACATCAAGGGCGTCTCCCTCAAGCAGGAATACCAGCGCGTCTATCCCTACCGCCACCTAGCCGGGCAGCTCCTCGGCTTCGTGGACCCGGACAGCAACGGCCTCGAGGGCGTGGAACGCGCCTTCAACGAGCGCCTGCAGGGCTCCGTGGCCAAGGGCCGCGTAGCGCGCGACGCCGCCCTGCGCGTGCTCAACGAGGAAGAGGACATGCACGAGGAATCGCAGGGCGAAGACCTCACCCTGACCATCGACGTGCAGGTGCAGTTCATCGCGGAAGACGTCATCAGCGAGGCCGTGGAAAGCTCCGGGGCGCGCTGGGGCGGCGTGCTGGTCTCCGACGTGGAGAACGGCGAGATACTCGCGTGGGCGCAGTACCCCTTCTTCAACCCCAACAGCTACCGCTCTTCCCGCCCGTCCATCTACCGCAACCGCCTTTCCGGCGACAGCCTCGAGCCCGGCTCCACCTTCAAGCCGCTCATCATGGCGGCCGCCCTCGAAGAAAAGCTGGTCACGCCGAACCGCAAGATCTACTGCGAAAAAGGCACGTGGCGCACCCGCTACGTCACCATCCGCGACGATACCCACTCCTTCGAGAACCTCACCTGCACCGAGATCATCGCCCATTCCAGCAATATCGGCACGGCTAAGATCGGCCTTGAAATGGGCGCGGAAAAGATGCATTCCTACCTCACGCGCCTTGGCTTCGGCCAGCGCATAGGCATAGGCATACACGAGAGCCGGGGCATACTGCGCCGCCCGCGTTCGTGGAGCGAGGTGGACCTCATGTCCACGTCCTTCGGGCAGAGCGTGTCCGTCACCGGCCTTCAGATGCTGCAGGCCTACACCATCCTTGCCGACGGCGGCGAATACCGCCCCCTGCGCCTCGTGCTCGACGGGGCGGGCCAGCATTCCGCCAGCAGCGCAGGCCAGCGCATTTTCAGCGAAGCGTCCTGCCGGGCCGTACTCCGCATGATGGAAGAGACCGTGGACGGCGGCGGCACGGGTTCCCGCGCCCGCATCCCGGGCCTCAGGGTAGCAGGCAAGACGGGCACGGCCCAGAAGGCCGACCCTTCGGGCAGGGGCTACAGCCGCAAGCGCCTCGCCTCCTTCGGCGGCATGGTTCCGGCGGACAAGCCCCGCTACGTGATCTACGTGATGCTGGACGAACCCACCACCACGGGCTACGGCGGCGCCATTGCCGCCCCGGTGTTCCAGAAGGTGGCCACGCGCACGCTGGCCTTCAGCGGCGACCTGCCCGCCAACACCGCCGACATCAAGGAAAAGCCGAAGAAGGAAAAGCCCCGCAGGCTCACTCCGGCCCAGCTCGCCCAGAAGAAAAAGGACGAGATATACCTTGCCAACCTTGCCAAATACCGCGCCGCCCAGCAGTCCAAGAAGGAAGCCGAGGAAAAGGCGCGGCAGAAGAAGGAAGGCAGGCCCGACTACAGCGCCCGGGACGTGATGCCCGACCTTGTGGGCCTTTCCCTGCGCCGCACCACGGAAATCTGCGTGAAGCGCGGCCTCATGCCCAATATCGAGGGCGCGGGGGCTTTCGTCCTGCGGCAGAGCCCCGCCCCCGGCACGAAACTTTCCGAACACAGCCAGTGCACTGTCTGGCTCACCGATATCCCTCCCCTCCCCGAAACCGAAGAACGCACCAAGGAGTAGTCCATGCGCATCAGCGTCTCCCAGCTCTGTGACGAGCTCCGCAAAAAGACCCGCGAACTCCAGACCGATTCCCGCAAGGTATCGGAAGGCGACGTTTTCGCCGCCATGCCCCCCGCCGTGGTGGGTGAACCCGACAGGAGCGCGGCCCACATCGCCATGGCGCTGGAAAAGGGTGCATGGTGCGTGGCCGCCCCGGCCTCCGTGGTGCTGGCGATGGGCATAGACGCCAAGAGGGACGAGCGCCTCTGGCTTCTGGAAGACGATATGCGCGCCCTGCTCGGCGTGCTGGCCGCCGCCCGCTTCGGCACGGAGGATATCGATATCCCCGTGGTGGCCGTTACCGGCACCAACGGCAAGACCACCTGCGCCTACCTGCTCGAACATCTCTACCGCTCCAAGGGACTGCCCGTGGGCGTTCTCGGCACTATCAGCTACCGCTGGCCGGGCCACGACGTTCCCGCCCCGCTCACCACGCCGGACTGCCTTACCCTGCACCGCTCCCTTGCCGCCATGCACGAGGCCGGAGCGAAGGCCGCCATCATGGAAGCCTCGTCCCACGCTATCGACCAGCGCCGCGTGGCAGGGCTGAACTTCGCGGCCGTGGCCTTCACCAACCTCACGCAGGATCACCTCGACTACCACAAGACCATGGAAGGCTATTACGCCGCCAAGCGCGGCCTGTTCGCCGACCTGCCGCTGAAGAAAAAGGCAATGGTCATCAATGCGGACGACGAGTACGGCCGCCGCATGCTCAAGGAATTCCCGCAGGCTCTTGGCGTGGGTATGCGCTGGCCCGTCATCGGCCGCCCCTTCCTGCTGGGAGAAGTGCTCCGGGCCGATACTTCCGGCCTTGAACTGCATTTCTACTGGCAGAAGAACCGCGAAGAGCGCATCGACTGGCACTTGCACAGCCCCCTCGTCGGCCTGCACAACGCCAGCAACCTGCTCACCGTGAGCGGCCTTGCCCTGAGCCTTGGCTTCGAACCGGCCGACCTTCAATGCTTCTCTTCCTTCATGGGCGTTCCGGGCCGCCTTGAGCGCATCCCCACCCCGGGCATGGACAAGGCATGGCTCCCCGGCGCTGGGGCAGGCGTGTTCGTGGACTACGCCCACACGCCCGACGCCCTCATCCGCGTGCTCGAAGCCCTGCGCGCCGCCAAGTTCAATCGCCTCATCACCGTGTTCGGCTGCGGCGGCGACCGCGACCGTACCAAACGCCCCCTGATGGGCGAAGCCGTGGCCTCCCGCTCCGACATCGCCATCGTAACGTCCGACAATCCCCGCACCGAAGACCCTGAAGCCATCCTCGACGACGTGATGCCCGGCCTCGCCAAGGCGAAGGAAGCGCATCGTGAGGCCGACCGCCGCAAGGCCCTTGAGCTGGCCGTGAGCCTGCTCCGCCCCGGCGACGCCCTGCTCGTGGCTGGCAAGGGCCATGAAGACTACCAGATCATTGGGACGACCAAACACCATTTCAGTGATCAGGAGATACTCAAGGAGCTTCTCTCGTGCTGATGACGCTGGAACAGGCCGCCAAGGCCGCTGACGCCAAGATACTCCATGCCGCTGACCCCGCCGGGGTCTCGCTCTGCGGCGCGGCTTCCGACAATCGCAAAGTCCGACCCGGCCAGCTCTTCGCGGCCATCCCCGGCGAAAAGGCCGACGGCCACGATTTCGCCCGGGCCGCCGTGGAAGCCGGGGCCGCCGCCGTGCTCGCCCAGCGCGACCCCTTCGGCGGCGAACCCGTCGCCCCTGTGCTCCTTGCGGAGAACAGCGTGGCCGCCCTCGGCCGCATCGGCAACGCATGGCGCAGGGCCTTCACGGGCCGCGTGGCAGGCATCACCGGCACGGCAGGCAAGACCACGACCAAGGAACTGCTGGCCCATATCCTTTCCCAGAAGGGCAAGACCGCCCGCAACCTGCTGAACCTGAACACGCAGGTCGGCATGCCCGTCTCCATGATGGCCGCCGACGGCGACGAGGCCTTCTGGGTGATGGAAGCGGGCATCAGCAACCCGGGCGACATGGACGAGCTCGGCCCCGTGATGGAGCCGGACCTCGCCATCGTGCTCAACGTGGGCGCAGGCCACACGCAGGGCCTCGGCCAGAAGGGCACGGCGCATTACAAGGCCCGCCTGCTCCGCTACGTGCGGAAAGACGGCATCGCCCTTGTGAGCGCCGACTACGACGACCTTGTGCGCGAAGTGCGTTCCGTCTGCCCCACGGCCACGTTCTTCTCGGTCACGGGCCGCCCCGTGCCCTACCGCGCCAGCTATCTCGGCATCGATGAAAACGGCCGCGGCAACTACCGCCTGTGGCTCGACGGGGCCAGCCTTGACGTGAACTGCGCCCTTTCTGGCTCCTACGCCGCCGAAAACATCATCGCCGCCGCGTCCGCCGCGCATCTCTTCGGCCTTTCCCGCGAGGAGATAGCCGAAGGCATACGCACGGCCCCGCTCCCGGCCCAGCGCTTCAACCGCCGCGACCTGCCCGGCTGGATACTCATCGACGACACCTACAACGCCAACCCTCTCTCCTCCGGCCGCATGATCGAGGCCGCCGCCGAACTGGCGCACGACCGCGTTTTCGCCTGCGTCATGGGCGAGATGCTGGAGCTGGGCGACGTGGCGGAAGAGGAGCACCGCGAACTGGGCCGTATGCTGGCCTCTTCGGGCTGCCATGCCGTGTTCTGGGCAGGCGGCCACGCCGAGGACGTGGAAGCAGGCCTGAAGGCCGAACATTTCAGCGGCTTCTTCGCCGCCATGAAGACCCCCGACGACTTTGCCGAAGCCCTCGACCGCTGGGACGCTTCCCGCAAAACGGGCCGCCCGGGCCTTGTGCTCTTCAAGGGCTCGCGCGGCAACAGGCTGGAACGCTACGTCAATCTTTTCGCAGAACGGAGCACTCATGCTGTATAATATCCTCGTGCCCTTCAGTCAGGACTTCACCCTGCTGAACGTGTTCCGCTACATCACGTTCCGCTCGGCGGGCGCGCTCATCTTCGCCCTGCTCTTCACCATCCTCACCGGCCCGTGGTTCCTGAAAAAGCTTGCCGAACTCAAACTCGGCCAGCCCATCCTCGAATACGTGCCCGAGCATATGTCCAAAGCCGGAACGCCCACCATGGGCGGTCTGCTCATCATGGCGGGAGCCCTGCTCTCCACCCTGCTCTGGGCCGACCTTGCCAACGTGTACGTGTGGCTCACCATGTTCGTGTTCGTGGGCTTCGGCGTGGTGGGCTTCGTGGACGACTACTCCAAGATCAGCCGCCACACCAATCAGGGGCTTACGCCGCGCGCCAAGATGCTGGGCCTGCTCATCGTCTCGGTCGTCGCCATCGGCCTGCTCCTGCTCCAGCCCGCCTATTCCAGCAAGCTCTCCGTCCCCTTCTTCAAGGGCTTCATGCCCGACCTCGGCATCTTCTACCTCGTGTTCGCCGTGGTCGTGCTCCTTGCCACCTCCAACGCCGTGAACCTCACCGACGGGCTGGACGGCCTCGCCATCATGCCCGTGGTGCTCTGCGTCATGGTCTATGCCGTCTATATCTACGTGGCGGGCCATGCCTCCTTCGCCCAGTACCTTCAGGTGCAGGCCGTGCCCGGCGTGGGTGAAGTGACCGTGTTCTGCTGCGCCCTCATGGGGGCAGGCCTCGGCTTTTTGTGGTTCAACTGCTACCCCGCGCAGGTCTTCATGGGCGACGTAGGCGCGCTTTCCCTCGGCGGCGTGCTGGGCTTCCTTGCCGTGCTGTGCAAGCAGGAACTCATGCTCATCGTGGCAGGCGGCGTTTTCGTCATGGAAACGGTCTCCGTTATCATGCAGGTGGGCTTCTTCAAGGCCACGCATGGCAAGCGCCTCTTCCGCATGACGCCGCTCCACCACCATTTCCAGAAGGGCGCGCATCCCCTGCCCGAGTCCAAGATCATCGTCCGCTTCTGGATAGTCTCCGTCCTGCTGGCCATCGCTTCCCTTTCCGTCCTCAAACTGCGCTGAGGCCAATGCCATGTCCTTCGAGCTTTCCCGCCGCAAGATAGCCGTCATCGGCGCCGGCCGCAGCGGCCGTGCCGCCCTCCGTCTCCTGCACGCCCTCGGTGCTGACGTGCGCCTTCTGGAAAAATCCCCCGAAAACCTGCCGGAAGACTTCGCCGCATGGCTCAGGGCTTCGGGCATCGCGGTCTTCGGCGGCGAGCACCAGCCGGAACACTTCGACGGCGTGGAGCTCGTCATCCCCAGCCCGGGCGCGGCCAAGGCCCATATCGAGCCTGTCCTGCCCCTGCGCGCCGACGGTTCGAAGGCCGAGATCATGGCAGAAACGGAAATGGCGTGGCGTCTGCTGGAAGGCGAACCCGTCATCGGCATCACCGGCACCAGCGGCAAGACCACGACCACCAGCCTCTGCTCCGCCATGCTGGAAGCCCACGGCCTGAACGTGTTCACCGGCGGCAACATCGGCGTGCCGCTTTCGGAATACGTGCTTGCCCGGCTCGAAGGTGCGGCCAGGGCCGACGTGGTGGTGCTCGAACTCTCCAGCTTCCAGCTCCAGACCTGCTCCACCCTGCACCCCCGCGTGGGCATGATGCTGAACGTCTCCGAGAACCATCTCGACTTCCATAAGGACATGGCCGAATACACCGCCGCCAAGATGCAGCTCTTCGCCTGCCAGACGGAAGGCGACCTTGCCATTCTCGCCCCGGCCCTCGCACCCCTTGCAGACGAGTTCGGCCTGAAGGCCCGCGTGGCGTTCATCGACCTTGAAGCCCGCCCCTTCCCGGATACCCGCCTCATCGGCGCGCACAACCAGAACAATGCCGAAGCCGCCTTCATGGCCGCCTCGGTCTTCGGCGTGAGCCGCGAAGAGGCCGCCCGCGCCATGCGCGAGTTCAAGCCCATCGCACATCGCCTGGAACACGTGGCCGACGTGGACGGCGTGCAGTACGTGAACGATTCCAAATGCACCACTGTCGAGGCCCTGCGCGTGGCGCTCTCGGCCTTCGAACGCCCCGTCATCCTGCTGGCGGGCGGCAAGTTCAAGGGCGGCGATCTTGAGGGCATCAAGCCCCTGCTCGCCTCCCGCGTGAAGGCCGTGGCCCTTTACGGTGCGGCCCGTGAGCACTTCGAACCCGCGTGGAAGGACGCCGTTCCCGTAACGTGGGACGAAACGCTCGGCGACGCCCTTGCCCGCGCCCGCGCCCTTGCCGCTCCCGGGGACGCCGTGCTCCTCGCCCCGGCTACGGCCAGCTTCGACCAGTACAAGAACTACCTTGCGCGCGGCGAGCATTTCCGCTCCCTCGTGCTGGGCTTCGCCGCCCCTGACAGGAAGGACGCATGAACATACGCCGCCCCAAGCCTGCGCCGCCCCCCGCGCCGGAAGCCGTGACGCCCCCCGGCCCTGTGGACTGGCGTCTGCTCACCCTGTTCATGATACTGCTCAGTGTGGGCCTTGTGGCCGTGCTCAGTGCCAGCGACCACCAGAGCCAGAAGCTCTACGGCGACGCATACCACTTCTTCCACCGCCAGCTTCAGGCTATGGCGCTGGGCGGCGTACTGGTGCTCTTCCTGTGCTGGGTCCCGCGTTCGTTCATCAACCGCCTGCACTACTGGGGCATAGGCATCACGCTCGTGCTCCTTACGCTCACGCTGTTCTTCGGGCCTACCATCAACGGCGCCAAACGCTGGATCAACCTGCACTTCATGATGCTCCAGCCCATGGAATTCGCCCGCGTGGCGCTGGTGCTCTATCTGGGCTATTTCTTCAGCTCCAAGCAGAGCATGGTGAAGACCTTCACCCGCGGCCTCCTGCCGCCTACCGTGGTCACCTGCTCCATCTGCGCCCTGCTCATGCTCCAGCCCGACCTCGGCGGAACTATCATCATGCTGGCCCTGCTCCTTTGCATGTGCCTGGCAGGCGGCACAAAGGGCTGGTACTTCGCCATCATGCTGGCCCTTGCGGCCGCTGGTGTGATCGTGCTCATCGTCGTCGAGCCCTACCGCTGGGCACGCCTCATCGCCTACCTCGAACCATTTGCCAACGCGCGGGGTTCGGGGTATCAGATCGTGCAGAGCCTTCTGGCGCTGGGCAGTGGCGGCATCTTTGGCGTGGGCCTTGGCGCAAGCGTGCAGAAAACGCGCTATCTGCCAGAACCGCATAACGATTTCATCATGTCGGTGGTAGGCGAGGAAACGGGCTTCGTTGGCGTTACGCTGGTCATCCTGCTCTTTGCGCTTTTCTTCTGGCGCTGTTACAAGGTGGCCCTCGGGCAGAAGAACCTGCGCGACAAGCTCACCGCCTACGGACTCACCGTCGTCATCGCTCTGAGCTTCACCCTCAGCATGGCCGTGGTGCTCGGGCTCGTTCCGCCCAAGGGCATCGCCATGCCCTTCATAAGCTACGGCGGCAGCAGCCTGCTGGCCAACATGATCTGCGCGGGGCTCCTGCTCCACTATTCTCGAACCGCAAGGGAGTGAACATGGCACTTCGCATCATCCTTACCACTGGCGGCACCGGCGGCCATATCTTCCCCGCCCTTGCCGTGGCAGAAGCCCTTCGCCGCAAACGCCCTGATGCGGAGATACTGTTCATCGGCGGCCTTTACGGCCCGGAAAAGGAACTGGCGGAAAAGGCGGGCGTGGCCTTCGTGGGCCTGCCGGTGCGCGGCTTCATCGGGCGCGGGCTCAAGGCGCTCTCGGCCCTTGCGGCCATGAGCACCGCCATAGGGCAGGCCATGAACGTGGTGCGCGAATTCCGCCCCCATGCCGTCATGGGCTTCGGCGGCTACGCGGCCTTTGCCTCGGTCTTCGCGGCATGGCTCCTGCGCTGCCCCTGCGCCCTGCACGAACAGAACGCCATTGCCGGGCAGGCCAACCGCATACTCGGCAAACTGGTGCGCCGCATCTGCCTTTCGTGGCCCCAGCCCCCGCAGAACGCCAGCTTCCCCGAAGAGCGCTGTGTGTTCACGGGCAATCCCATTCGCGGCGGCATTGCCGCCCTCGGGCAGAGCAAGCCCCTGCGGGAGGGTGCGCCTTCCCTGCTCGTCATGGGCGGTTCTCTCGGGGCGCGGGCCATCAACGAGCTCGTGGTGGGGATGCTCCCCGAACTGAAGGCCGCAGGCATCTCCCTCGTGCATCAGACGGGCAAGGGCGAATTTGAAAGCGTGCGCGCCGCCTACCTTGCCGCCGGATGCTCCGAAGCGGAAGCCGACGCTATGGTGCGCCCCTTCATCCACGATATGGCCGCCGCCTACCAGGACTGCGACCTTGCGCTGTGCCGCGCCGGGGCTACTTCCATGGCCGAACTTGCGGCCACAGGCACTCCTGCCGTGTTCCTGCCCTTCCCGCAGGCCGCGCATGACCATCAGACCGAGAACGCCCGCGCCATGCAGGAGGCCGGGGGCGGCATACTCCTTCCGCAGAAGGAAGCGCAGGCTATGGCCCGTGAAGGCCGCCTCGCCCCCATGCTCATCGGGCTTCTGAACGACAGGGAACGCCTTGCCGCCATGCGGAAGGGGGCGCTTTCCCTTGCCCGGCCCGAAGCCGCGGACACCGTGGCCGAAGAACTGATACGGCTCGCCAACAGCAACTGACAACGGGAAATACCATGAACAACAAGATCCGCGTCATCCATATGATAGGCATAGGCGGCTCCGGCATGAGCGGCATTGCCGAAGTGCTCCTCAACCTCGGCTACGCCGTGCACGGTTCCGACCTCTCATCCGGTGCCACCGTCCAGCGCCTGCGCAGTCTGGGCGCCGTCATCCACAACGGCCACGCAGCCGACAACCTTGGCGACGCCCAGGTCGTGGTGCGTTCTTCCGCCGTGCCGGATTCCAACCCCGAAGTCATGGCCGCCCACGAGCGCGGCATCCCCGTCATCCCCCGCGCCGAGATGCTGGCCGAACTCATGCGCCTGCGCACGGGCATAGCCGTGGCCGGTACGCATGGCAAGACCACCACCACGTCGCTTACCGCCGCCATTTTCGGCGCGGCCGAGCTCGACCCCACGGTCATCATCGGCGGCCTGCTCAACGCCTACGGATCCAACGCCCACCTCGGGCAGGGCGAATACCTCATCGCCGAGGCCGACGAGTCCGACGGTTCCTTCCTCTGCCTCTTCCCGATCATCAACGTCGTGACCAACGTGGACTACGACCACGTGGACCACTACGGCACGCAGGAAGCCATCGACGAGGCCTTCGTTTCCTTCATGAACAAGGTGCCGTTCTACGGCATGAACATCATCTGCGCGGACGACCCCGGCGTGCGCCGCCTCATCCCGCACATCAAGCGCCCCTTCACCACCTACGGCTTCGGGCAGGACTGCCAGATTCGCGGCGAAGTGCTGGAATGTGCGGAACACAGCCTTTTCCATGTGTGGGAACGCCAGCGCGACGGCTCTGAAAAACTGCTCATGAAGGAAGTGCGCCTCAACCACCCGGGCCGCCACAATATCCTGAACGCCCTTGCCGCCATCGCCGTGGCCATGCAGGCCGGCATCTCCCTCGAGAAATGCGCCGAAGGCCTTGCCGCCTTCTCCGGCGTGGGCCGCCGCTTCGAATTCAAGGGCGAGAAGAACGGCATCACCGTGATCGACGACTACGGCCACCACCCCACCGAGATCATGGCTACCATCCGCACGGCTCGCCAGGTCTTCCCGGGCCGCCGCCTCGTGATGACCTTCCAGCCCCACCGCTTCAGCCGCACGCAGGCCCTGTTCGGCGAGTTCTGCCAGACCTTCGAACAGGTGGACAAGCTCTTCCTTTCGGAGATCTACCCTGCCAGCGAAAAGCCCATCCCCGGCGTGAACGGCGCGAACCTTGCCGTGGGCATCCGTCAGGTCTGCCCCGGCACCGACGTGGTCTTCCATCCTGATTTCGACGCCATCGTGGCCGACCTCCTCACCGAACTGCGTCCCGGCGACGTGCTCATCACGCAGGGCGCAGGCAGTGTGACCAAGGTAGGCCCGCGCGTTCTGGAGAACATGTGAACATCATCGACAGGCCGGAACTTGCCGGGCTTACCACGCTCCGCCTTGGCGGAAGGGCCATAGCCGCCATACGTCTGGACAGCCTTGACGACTGCGAGAAACTGCCCGAGGCACTGCGCCTCACGGGCGGCTCTGCGCACGTACTCGGCGGCGGGAGCAATCTGCTCGTCCACGACGGCGACCTGCCCATCACGGTCATCCGCCCTCTCATGGGGAGCCGGAACGCCGAAGGCCGCCCCGCCGAGCCCGAGATACTCGGCACGGAAGACGGCCCGGACGGCCGATATACCCTGCTCCGCGTGGGCGCGGGCATGCGTATGCCTTTCCTCCTGAGCTGGACCGTGAAGCGCGGCCTTGCCGGGCTCGAAGGCCTTGTGGGCGTGCCGGGCCGCGTTGGCGGGGCCGTGGCCATGAACGCGGGTTCCTACGGATGCAGTACGGCCCCGCTCATGCGCTCGCTCACCGTGTTCACGCCAGAGCGCGGCCTGCATGAACTCGGCCCGGAAGGCTGGGTGGCCTCCTACCGCCACTTCTCCCTTGCCGAGCCCTGCTCGTGGTACATGAGCGCCTCGGTCGTGCTTGCCATGAAGCAGGCCGATCCGGCGGAACTGCGCCGCATCATGCAGGAGAATTTCCAGAAGAAGAAAAGCGGCCAGCCCGTGCACGAGCATACCGCAGGCTGTGTGTTCAAGAACCCCGAAGGCCAGAGCGCGGGGCGCCTCCTCGACGCCGCAGGCATGAAGGGCCGCCGCCGTGGCGCGCTGTATTTCTCCGAAATGCACGCCAACTTCCTTGCGCACGACACGAAATGCGGCATCGAAGGCCGCAGTGAAGACGCCCTCGCCCTCATTGCCGAGGCCCGCGCCGCCGTGCGGGAACGCTTCGGCATCGAACTCGAGATGGAAGTCAGGGAGTGGCCTGCATGGCGATGAACAGCGAAAGAAAGAACCGCCGCGTTCCCTACGAGCCGAAGCGCCGTTCTTCGGCCGCCTCCTCTGCCGCCCAAGGCGCAAAGGGGAGCGGAAGGAAGAACGTGAGGAAGGCAGGCGAGGCGAAAAAGCCTTCGCGCAGGAAAAAGCGCAAGGGCTTCTCGCTTCCCTCCCTGCCCTTCAGCTCGCAGGCCTTCTGGCGCGTCCTTCGCTGGGCCATCGCGCTCTCGCTCATCGCCTTCCTGATGTTCGGCGCGGCCGTGGGCCTGCTCAAGGCCTACCGCTTCTGCGTGACCAGCCCCTTCTTCGCCATCACCGAAATCCACGTTTCGGGCAATGTGCAGGTAAGCACCGCGGAAGTGCTTGCCACCTGCGGCATCAGGAAGGGCGCGAACAGCGTTGCCGTGAAGATACACGAGGCCGAACAGCGCCTTGTGAAGAACCCGTGGGTGGAGAGCGTTTCCATACGCCGCGAACTGCCCGGCCGCTTCACCATCAATATTAAGGAACGCAAGCCGGTCTTCTTCGGGAAGAAGGACCAGTCCCTGTTCTTCCTCAATATCAAGGGCCAGCTCATCGCCCCTGTCACCAGCCGCAACTTCCGCTCCCTGCCCATGCTCGAACTCGGCCCGGGCGGCGACGATATCCTGCCCCACCTTGGCGACTTCGTGGCGAAGTTCGGCAGTTCCGGCTTCCCCTTCAGGCTGGAGCAGATATCGTGGGTGCGCCTTTCGGCCGCCAGCGGCTTCGAGATCTACTGGGAGGCCCGGCGCATGCACCTCGCCATCGGCTTCGAGCAGTGGCAGGAGAACCTGAAGCGCATCGCTTCCGTGGTGTCCGACATCGAGAAGCGCAAGGAAACGGCGCGGGTCTCCAGCATACGCGCTTCCGACGGGCAGGTGTGGATGACAAGGGCCCCGGAAGAGGAGAAGAAGCCCGGTTCCAAGCCTTAGCGCACAAGGATCTGCGCCCTTTCCGCACCCTGTTCGGGCAGTGCCGCCGGAACAAAAAAATGCTGGACAATTCTGTATTCTTGTGCTGTTTTTTTGAAGTCAGTATTAACTCGGCATCTCCTGTTGCGAGCATGCTTCAAGGGCAGGGAGCTCACTATGCCAAACTCCGAACTCATTGTCGGCCTTGACATCGGTACGACCAAGATATGCGCTGTTGTCGGCGAACCTTCCGACACCGGGATCGATATCATCGGCATAGGAACGAGTCCCTCCAAAGGCCTGCGCAAGGGCGTTGTGGTGAACATCGACGAGACCGTGCAGTCCATCCGCAAGGCCGTTGAAGAAGCCGAGCTCATGGCCGGGTGCGAGATATCCAATGTGTACGCCGGTATCGCAGGCGGCCACATCAAGGGCGTGAACAGCCACGGCGTCATCGCCATCAAGGGCGGCGGCGAAGTCACCCCGCAGGACGTGGAACGCGTGCTCGACGCGGCCAAGGCCGTGGCCATCCCCATGGACCGCGAAGTCATCCATACTCTGCCGCAGGGCTATATCGTGGACGACCAGCGCGGCATAGCCAACCCCGTGGGCATGAGCGGCGTCCGCCTCGAGGCCAACGTGCACATCGTCACCGGCGCTGTCACCTCGGCCCAGAACATCGTGCGCTCGTGCAGCAAGAGCGGGCTGGACGTTTCCGAGATCGTGCTCGAATCCCTTGCCTCTTCCAAGTCCATCCTCACCGAGGAGGAACGGGAGATAGGCGTGGCCATCGTGGACATCGGCGGCGGCACGTCCGACATCGCCATCTTCGCCAGCAACGCCATCAAGTACACCGGCGCTGTGGCCCTTGGCGGCAACAACCTCACCAGCGACATAGCCTTCGGCCTGCGCACCTCCCCTGCCGCGGCGGACAAGATCAAGATCAAGCACGGCTGCGCCCTTGTGGACATGGTGCACCCCAGCGAGACCATCGAAGTGCCCGGCGTGGGCGGCCGCCCCCCGCGCACCATCGAGCGCCGCGTGCTGGCCGAGATATGCGAACCCCGCATGGAAGAGATGCTGGCCCTCATCTATCAGGAGATGGAACGCTCCGGCCTTCTGCACTACCTCGGCGCGGGTGTGGTGCTCACCGGCGGCGGCGCGCTCATCCCCGGCTGTGTGGAGCTGGCGGAAGAAATTTTCCAGATGCCTGTCCGTCTGGGCTACCCCCGCAACGTGGGCGGCCTGAAGGACGTCATCAACAATCCCAAGTACGCCACGGCTGTCGGCCTGCTCTTCTATGCGGCCGAACAGGAAGCCACGCCCGCCCGCTACAGTGCCGACTCGGAAGAAGGCAAGGAAGACGGCCTGTTCCACCGCATCTGGAACAGCATGAAGCGCTGGTTCGGCGACGTTCGCTAAACATCACGAGTATCCTCGGAGCTATATACCCATGGAAATGTTTATTGATAATGAGCAGGCCGCCAAGATAAAGGTCATCGGCGTAGGCGGCGGTGGCGGCAATGCCGTGCAGAACATGATCGAATCCGGCCTCGAAGGCGTTTCCTTCATCTGCGCCAATACCGATATGCAGGCCCTCAACCGCAGCCATGCCGAAACGCGTGTGCAGATCGGCAAGCAGCTCACCCGCGGCCTGGGCGCTGGCGCCAAGCCCGAAATAGGCCGCCAGGCCGCCGAGGAAGACATCGAGGAAGTGCGCAACGCCATCGGCGATGCCGACATGGTGTTCATCACCGCCGGTATGGGCGGCGGCACCGGCACGGGCGCGGCCCCTGTCATCGCCAAGGCCGCCCGTGAAAAGGGCGTGCTCACCGTGGGCGTCGTCACCAAGCCCTTCCACCACGAAGGCGCCAAGCGCCGCAACGTGGCCCTTGCCGGTATCGAAGCCCTGCGCGAACAGGTGGACAGCCTCGTCATCGTTCCCAACGACCGACTGCTGGCCATCGCTCCCAAGAACGCCAAGATGAGCGAAATGCTCAAGAAGGCCGACGACGTGCTGTACGACGCCGTGCGCGGCGTGACCGACCTCATCACCAAGCCCGGCCTGATGAACGCCGACTTCGCGGACGTGCGCACCGTTATGAGCTGCCGCGGCATGGCCCTCATGGGCGAAGGCCGCGCCTCCGGCGACGACCGCGCCCTCGAAGCCGCCAAGCGCGCCATCACCAGCCCCCTGCTCGAAGACCTTTCCATCACGGGCTGCCAGGCCATGCTGGTGAACATCTCCGCCAACGAAGACCTCACCCTCACCGAATACCACGAGGCCGCCTCCTACATCGAGGAAGCCGCCCGCGGCCCGAACGGTGAAGAGCCCGATATCATCGTGGCCATGTCCCTTGACGAGAGCTGCGGCGACGAGATCCGCATCACGGTCATCGCCACGGGCATCGAATGCGAGTCCAAGAAGCCCGTAAAGGAAGAGGGCACGCTCATCAGCAAGCCCGCCAGCGGCAACGCCGAGCCCGCCGATACCGGCGCCCAGCCTGCCCGCCGCCCGCGCGACCCCAACGCCATCCTCAGCCGCCAGCGCCAGAACGCCGAAGGCGACGACCATGAAAGCCCCGCCTACCTCCGCTATTCGGACAAGGCGCGGCAGTACCAGACCCCCGAAAGCTTCACCATAGAGGAAGACGACGACCCCGCCTTCCTCCGCAAGCAGGACTGACATGCGGGCCGCCTTCGGGCGGCCTTTTTCGTTCCCCCACCGCCCTTTCAGGAGAAAGCCATGCTCCGCTCCCTTCCCCGCCTCCTTCTCTGTCTGGCCCTCTGCCTCAGCCTGCTCGCCCCCTGCATTGCGCAGGACTTCCCGGCAGGCGGCTCCCTCACGCCCGAGCAGGGCAACGCCCTCGTCGGCGAGCGCGCCGGAAAAGGCCTCACCATACTCGACGTGCGCACCCCGCGCGAATTCGCCGCAGGCCATGCCCCCGGGGCCCTGCACATCCCCGTGGACGAACTGCTCGACCGCGCTTCCGAAGTGCCGGACGGGCCTGTGCTCATCGTCTGCCGTTCGGGCCGCCGCGCCAAGAACGCCGCCGAAATGCTCCTCCGTCAGGGCCGTTCCCCCGAAGGCCTGTGGTATCTTTCCGGCTATGCCGACTACAGCAAGGGCGGCGTCCGCTTCCATGACTGACGGCCTTTCCGCCCCTTCTGAAGGCGTCCTTTGACGCCGCTGGGCCGGAAGCCCTTCCACGCCCCACTTTGTACCCCTGTATGAGCTCGTGCACTTGCACGGGCTTTTTCACATTATTTTTCTTTTCAGCCCTTTCTTGCCTTTTAGTTGCAAGAGGAATAGGCTTTTTCAGATTTTCGACGGATCGCCGTTGTCGTCACTCTATCATGGGGAACTTATGAACATCTTTCTTCTCGCGCTTCTGCTGATGGCGGCGGGTGCTGTGGCCACAGGCGTCATCGCTCTGCGGCCCGTTACGGCCGCGCGCAACAGAACGGCCAACACTCTGGGCCCGGGCGTGGCGGCCATTGCCTGCCTGCTGGGCCTCATCGGCGTCTTTTCCGGCGGCTGGACGAGCATCGAAAGCTTCCAGATGTCCTGGGGCCTGCCCTTCGGCGCTCTGGCTTTCGGCCTCGACCCTCTTTCCCGCCTCTTCCTCCTGCCCGTCTTCGTGCTGGGCCTGTCCTGCGCTCTGGCAGGCAGCATATCCCTGCGCCACACGGACCCCGACGAGCATAACCTCGGCGCGCACTGGGCCTTCTACCTGATCCTGCTCCTCGGCATGACCTGCGTGATGACCGCCCGCGACGGCCTCTTCTTCATGCTCTCGTGGGAACTGATGTCGCTCTCGCCCTTCTTCCTCATCGACTTCAACGACCGCGACCGCACCGTGCAGGACGCCTCGTGGGTCTATCTGGTGGCGGCGCATCTGGGTGCGGTGTTCCTCATCGCCTTCTTCGCTATGCTCTGGCAGCAGAACGGCACCACGCTCTTCGCCGCCATGACGGTGGAAGCCCCGGCCCATGCCACCCTGCTCTTCCTCTTCGCCTTTATCGGCTTCGGAGCCAAGGCCGGTCTCGCGCCTCTGCACGTCTGGCTTCCCGAAGCCCATCCGGCGGCCCCCAGCCATGTTTCCGCCCTGCTTTCCGGCGCCATGCTGAACGCAGGCCTCTACGGCATCATCCGCTCCTTCGACTTCCTCGGCCCCATGCAGGATCACCCCGCATGGTGGGGCTGGCTCCTCGTGGGCGTGGGCATCGTGACCGCCCTCATGGGTATCCTGAAGGCTCTCGGCCAGAGCCACCTGAAGCGCCTGCTGGCCTACTCCAGCGTGGAGAACATGGGCCTCATGGTCATGGCGGCCGGTATCGGCCTCGTGGGCGTGAAGAACGGCATCGCCTGGATCTCCGCCCTCGGCTTCTCCGGCTGCCTCTTCCATATGCTCAACCACTCCGCCTTCAAGGGCCTGCTCTTCCTCTGCGCCGGTGAAGTCCTGCACAGCGTAGGCACGGTGGACATGACCCGCCTCGGCGGCCTTCAGAAGCGTATGCCCATGCTCGGCATACTCTTCGCCCTCGGTGCGGCCTCCATCGCCTGCCTGCCCCCGTTCAACGGCTTTGCCGGTGAATTCGTGATCTCCATCTCGCTGGTCAAGGGCCTCTATCTGCCCGGCCTCGAACAGAAGATCGCCATGCTCGTCACCCTTACCGGCCTCATGCTGGTGAGCGGCGTTTCGGCCTTCGTCTATCTCAAGGCCTACGGCATGACCTTCCTCGGCCAGCCGCGTTCGCAGTTCGCGGAAGCCCCCCACGTTCCTGCGAACAAGCTCCTTCTGCCGCTCTGCCTGCCTGCCGCTCTCTGCGTCATCGGCGGCCTCGGTGCGAAGTTCGTGTTCCAGATGATACAGCCGACCATCGCCTTCATCCCCGTCATGCCCAAGAACCTGATCGACATCGCTCAGAACGTGGTCATCGACGGCACTTCCGGCCTGCTCGGCAACATCGCCCTGTTCGGTTTCTTCGGCCTCGTGCTCGTGGCCGGTGCGGTGTACCTGCGTCGCCGCCTGCTCGGCACCAAGGAAGTGAAGCGCGGCCCGACCTGGGGCTGCGGCTACCAGTACGGCACGCCCCGCATCCAGTACACCCCGGCTTCCTTCGTGGAGCCCGCCGCCCGTATCTTCGGCCCTGTCATCGGCACCGAGACCAAGGAACAGCTCGACCAGAGCTACTTCCCGCAGAAGTCCACCTTCGGCGTCAGCGCGCCCGACGTGGTGCGCGGCAAGTTCTACACCCCGCTCTTCGAAGCTGTGCTCAACGGCTTCAACCACCTCAAGGTCTTCCAGAGCGGCGTGGTGAACACCTACATCCTCTATATCCTCGTCACGCTTGTGGCGCTTCTCGTCTGGGGGGTGGCATAATGGATTTCCTCGTCTATCTGCTCCAGCTCGTGCTCGCTCTGGCTCTGGCTCCGCTGGTCCCCGGCATTATCAACCGGGTGAAGGCCAAGTTCGCCGGTCGCCACGGCAAACCCGTTCTTCAGCTCTACTACGATATCGCCAAGCTCATCCGCAAAGGTGAAGTCATCAGCGATACCGCCACGTGGGTCTTCACCGCAGGCCCCGTCGTCTCCATGGTGACGGCCGTTCTGGCTCTGGCCCTCCTGCCCCTCGGCGGCGTGGCCTCGCCCTTCGGCTTCAACGGCGACTTCATCCTCTGCGCCTACCTTCTCGGCATGGGCCGCTTCGCCACCGTGCTGGCCGCCCTCGACACCGGCTCTCCCTTCGAAGGCATGGGCGCCAGCCGCGAAGCCCTGTTCGGCGCCATCGGCGAACCCGTGCTCTTCCTGAGCTTCCTCGCCCTGGTGAGCACCGCCATGTCCATGGGCATCCCCTCCACGGAAGTGTCGCTCTCCGCGCTGTTCTGCGGCTTCTCGCCTCTGGCCTGGGTCGCCGGCCGCCCCGAGCTCATGCTCCTCGTGGCTTCCATGGGCGTGCTCCTTCTGGTGGAAAACTGCCGCATCCCCGTGGACGACCCCAACACTCACCTTGAGCTCACCATGATCCATGAAGTCATGGTGCTCGACCACTCCGGCCCCAATCTCGCCTTCATCCTGTACGGCGCTTCCGTGAAGCTGTGGATCTTCGCCGTGCTTCTGGCCGGTCTGGTCATTCCCGCCATGCCCGTGTGGGCCTACACGCTGGCCATGCTGGCCGCCGTGTTCGCCGTGGCCGTGCTGGTGGGCGTCATCGAATCCATCATGGCCCGTCTGCGTATGCACATCGTGCCTGCGCTCATCGGCCTTGCCGGTGCGGTCTCCGCTTTCGTTCTCATTCTGACTCTGGTTCGGTAACTGTCATGTACTCGCTCTTCCAGTTCGTCATACTCCTGCTCCTCATCACCGACCTCATCGTGCTGTGGTCGGGCCGCGTCCTTATGCTCATCCGGCTTTCCGCCATTCAGGGCATACTGCTTGCCGCCCTTCTGCTCCTGCCCATCAACGGGGTCCTCGATGGCGAGCATATCTTCCTGGCCTGCGCCGTCTTCGCCCTCAAGGGCATCGGCTTCCCTGTCTTCCTCCGCCGCACCAGTCACAAGCTGGGCATCGAGCCCATGGTGCGCCTGCGCCTCGGCCGCTTCTTCCCCCTGCTGGCCGGTCTGGCCTGCCTTGCCTTCTCGCTTCTGCTTGAGAACAGCATCCCCGAAGCTCAGGGCCTGTTCCCGCCCCTGCTCCTGCCCGTGGCTCTGACCACCCTGTTCACCGGCCTCATCGTCGTGGTGAGCTGTGCCAAGGCGCTCACGCAGGTCATCGGCTATCTCGTGGCGGAAAACGGCATTTTCATCCTCGGCATCCCGCTCATGACCGAAGGCTCCATGTGGTTCGAACTGAGCATCCTGCTCGATGTGTTCGCCGCCATTTTCGTCATGGCCATTGCCATCAACCATATCAACAGTGCCTTCGCCTCCATCGACCTTGCGCACTTCCGCAATCTGAGGGACTAAGCCATGATGCTCACTCTGCTTCTCTTCGTCCCCCTGGTCGCCGGTGTCGCCATGTTCATCCCCGGCGCATGGCCCCGCCGCCCGCTCCTTCCCGTGGTGGCGCTCATCCACACCATCCTCTCCGGCATGACGCTCAGCGCCGTGCGCTCCGGCGAGAAGATCTCCGCCCTCGGCGGTATGCTCCAGCCCGACGCGCTGGGCGTGATCTTCCTCATGCTGGCCAGCATCCTCTTCCTCGCAGCCTCGGTCTACGCCGTGGGCTACCTGCGTGAGGAAGAAAAGCATCACGTCAAGCGCGACATCCAGAAGGGCCAGCTCTTCACCAACGCGCCCGAAGCGCGCTTCCTCTCCTGCCTCTGCTTCTTCGTGGCGGCCATGACCCTCGTGACCACCACCCCGAACCTCGGCGCCCTGTGGGTGGGCATCGAACTGACCACGCTGGCCAGCGCTCCGCTCATCTACTTCCACCGCCACCAGAGCTCCATGGAAGCAACGTGGAAATACCTCATGATCTGTTCCGTGGGCATCGCTCTCGCCCTGCTCGGCAACATCCTCATGAGCGTGGCCTTCTTCCAGAGCGACGTCGACCTGCACGGCATGGATCAGCTCTCCGCCTTCATGGCCGCCGCCCAGTCCGTCAAGGGCACGGACAGCACCATCTGGCTCAAGGCCGCCTTCATCTTCCTGCTGGTGGGCTACGGCACCAAGATGGGCCTCGCCCCCCTGCACACCTGGCTCCCCGACGCGCACAGTCAGGCTCCGTCCATGGTGTCGGGTATGCTTTCCGGCGCTCTGCTGAACTGCGCTCTGCTCGGCATCCTGCGCGGCCATCAGATCATGATCGCTGGCGGCCTCTCCCAGTTCTCCGGCGACCTGCTCGTCTTCTTCGGTCTGCTCTCCATGGCCACGGCCGCGGTGTTCATCGTGGGTCAGGGCCACTACAAGCGCCTGCTGGCCTATTCCAGCGTGGAACACATGGGCATCCTCGCCCTTGCCATCGGCGTGGGCGGCACGGCCCTCTTCGGCGGTATGCTCCATGCCGTGTGTCATTCGCTCACCAAGTGTATGCTCTTCCTCGTGGCGGGCAACATCCTCACCCGCTACCACTCCCTGTCGAGCTACGACGTGCGCGGCCTGCGCGAAGATATGCCCCTTTCCGGCGCGCTCTGGACGGCGGGCTTCCTCGCCATCGTGGGTTCCCCGCCCTTCGGCCTTTTCGTCAGTGAATTCACCATCCTGAAGGGCATTTTCGCCAGCGGCCGCATCTTCGTGGCGCTGGGCTACCTTGCCGCTCTGGCCATTATCTTCGTGGGTATGTCCGTGCCTGTCCTGCGCATGGTGCAGGGCCGTCCGCCCCGCGACGTGCCCAAGGAATACAGCGAATCCCTCTATACCGTGCTTCCTCCCGCCGTCCTGTGCCTCATGGTGCTGGGCCTCGGCTTCTGCGTGCCTGACTGGCTCGCCGATACGCTCAACCGCGCCGCCGCGCTTCTGGGGGCCTGATGTTCAACTACAAGGAAACCATAGAATACTCGGCCCTTCCTCTGCTCCCCATGGAAGAGCTCACCGTCACCGTGACGGATCACTGCCGCCGCGGCTGGCGTATGCTGGCCTTCTTCGGCCTTGAAGGCGAAAGCGGCCGTGAAGTGATCTGCATCCTCGGCCATGCCGCCGACCAGATGCTGGAAGCCTTCCGCGCTCCTATGCCCGCCCGCTACCAGTCCATCACGCCCAACTGCCCGCAGGCCCATCTCTTCGAGCGCGAACTCGCCGAAATGTGGGGCGTGAAGCCCGAAGGGCATCCGTGGCTCAAGCCCGTGCGCTTCTGCCCCGCCTTCGAAGGCGAACGCGATTCCCGCCCCGGCCCTGCCGAAGCCGACTACTACCGCATCGAGGGCGAGGAAGTGCATGAAGTGGCCGTGGGCCCGGTGCACGCCGGCGTCATCGAGCCCGGGCACTTCCGCTTCCAGTGCTACGGCGAAAACGTGATGCACCTCGAGATACAGCTCGGCTTCCAGCACCGCGACGTGGAGCACCTCATCCTGAAGTCCCCGGCGAAGCTCGTCCTGCCCATCATGGAGAATATCGCGGGCGACACGGCCATCGGCCATTCCACGGCCTACTGCACCGTGATGGAACGCCTTGCCGGGGTCGAACCCACGAACCGCGCCCACATCCTGCGCCGCGTGGCCCTCGAACTGGAACGCCTTGCCAACCATACCCGCGACCTCGGCGCCATCGGCGGCGATACCGGCTTCCTGCCCACGTCCTCGTGGAACGGCCGCATCACCGGCGACTGGCTGAACATCACCTCCGAACTCTGCGGAAGCCGCATGGGCCGCAACCTGCTCTGCCCCGGCGGCGTGAAGTGGGACGTGGACGCCGACCTCGCCAAGGCGCTGGTCAAGCGCGTGCAGGCCACCTACCGCGATACGCGCGGCTCTGTGGATGTCATGCTGGAAACGACCAGCGTGCTGGCAAGGCTCGAAGGCACGGGCACGGTGTCGCGTCAGGCCGCGGCCGACCTCGGCCTCGTGGGCATGGCCGCCCGCGCTTCCGGCGTGGACATGGACTGCCGCTTCGACTGGCCCCTCTGCGACATCGAGAACCCGGCCCTCAGCAAGCGCGTTCCCGGCTCCGGCGACGTGCTGGCCCGCACCCTCGTGCGCAGTCAGGAAGTGGACGATTCCGCCGCCTCCGCCACGGCCGACCTCACCTTCCTCGGTGAGACTTCCGGCTCCGAACCCGTGCGCTCGGCCATGCCCGAAGCGCTTCCGGCAGGCCGCCTTGCCGTGGCCCTTGTGGAAGGCTGGCGCGGCGAGATATGCCATGTGGGCATCACCGACGCCGAGGGCGGCTGGAAGGCCTACAAGGTGGTCGATCCCTCCTTCCACAACTGGACCGGCCTCGCTATGGCCCTGCGCGGGGAGCAGATCTCCGACTTCCCGCTGTGCAACAAGAGCTTCAACCTGTCCTACTGCGGGCATGACCTGTAGGAGAGCGCCATGTTCAATATCCTCAAGGAACGCCTCCATCAGGGCTACCGCACGCTGAACTACCCCCACAAGATGCCGGTCATCACGCCGCGCTTCGCGGGCCTGCCCTCCATCACGCCCACGAGCTGCGCCTCCTGCGAGAGCAGGGCCTGCCTCAAGGCCTGCCCGATGGGCGCGCTGAACATTGCCGAGACCGGCCCGGAACTGGACATGGGCCGCTGCCTCTTCTGCCGCGCCTGCGAAAGCGCCTGCCCCGAGAAGAAGATCACCTTCACCCACGAACACCGCATCGCCGCCTACAGCCGCGAAGCCCTCATCGTGCGCGGCCCGGCCCCGGCGGACATCTGCCAGCCCGGCGTGCGCCCCGCCCTCGGCACGCAGAAGCGCGACCTCTCGCTCTTCGCGCGCTCGCTCAAACTCCGCGAAGTGAGCGCGGGCGGGTGCATGGCCTGTGAAGCCGACGTGAACGTGCTCGGCACGCTGATCTACGACCTCGGCCGCTTCGGCATCGAATACGCCGCTTCCCCGCGCCATGCGGACGGCATCCTCGTCACCGGCCCGGTGGACGAGAATATGCGCAAGGCCCTGCTCGATACGTGGGAAGCCACGCCCGAACCCAAGATCGTCATCGCCGTGGGGACCTGCGCCATCTCCGGCGGCACGTTCTCCTGCGGGCGCGAGAACTGCCTCGGCGTGGAAGACGTGCTCCCCAAGGGCTCCGTGGACGTCTATGTCCCGGGCTGCCCGCCGAACCCGTGGAGCATACTCGACGGCATACTCTCCGCCGCGTGGAAGAAGAACAACATGAAATAACGGCTGCCCGTCAGCCATGAGAAAGGCCGGTCCCCCGCAAGGTCCCGGCCTTTTTTCGTGCGCCTTTCCGAAGCGTCGGAAGGGGCGGACGTCTCAGCGTTCGCGCCGTTTCATGGTCACGAGCAGGGACGCGGCTATCACCATGCCTATGGCCGCCCACTGGCTGAAGCTCAGGGCCTCGCCCAGCAGGAGGAAGCCGAAGAGCGCGGCCACGGCGGGTTCGATGCTCATCAGCACCCCGAAGACCTGCGGCGGCACGAGGCGCAGGGATACTATCTCCAGCCCGTAGGGCAGGGCCGACGCCGTGAAGCCCACGAGGAAGGCCAGCGGGAGCGCGTCGGCAAGGGCGGCTTCCGGGATGAGCACGCCGCCGGTCACGGCAAGCGCCCACGGCAGGGCGGCCAGCGTGCCGATGAGCCCGCCCCACGCCGAGGCCGAAGCCCCGGCCTGCGTACCGGCCCGGCGGCCCACGACGATATACGTGCCCCAGAACACGGCGGCCAGTGCGGCGAACAGCACGCCCGTCATGTCGAGCCCGGCGTTCACCTCGGCCCACGGCATGAGGGTGAGCAGGCCTGCCGCGGCAAGGCCCACGGCGGCATAGTCGGCAAGGCGGCGCGAGGAGCTGGCCGCCACGAGGAGCGGCCCGGAAAATTCGATGGCCACGGCAATGCCCAGCGGGATGCGGCTGATGGCCTGATAGAAGCAGGCGTTCATCACGGCGATGGAAAGGCCGTACAGCGCCACGCTCTTCCATTCGCTCCCCTTGGGCACGTGCCGCCACGGGCGGAGCACCGCGAAGAGGATGAGCGTGGAGGTGAGGAGGCGCAGGGCTACGGCGGCTTCCGGCCCTACCAGTTCGAAAAGGAACTTGGCAAAGGAAGAGCCCACCTGCGTAGAGGTTATGGAAACGAGGAGCAGGGCCGAACCGAAGCCCGCGCCTGCCGTATCTATGCGGAATGACATAGCAGCCCCTTTTTCTTTTCTGCCTTCCTTCTAAAGGGGGCGGAGTGCCGCGTCAAGCCGCCCCGACGCCTTCCTCCCTCCCCTTGCATAAGGCTGGAAAAACAGCTAGTTCTTGTGCATTCCTACCTCAACAAGGAGCAAGCCCTATGGCCAAGAATATCGTTGTCACCGGCGCTACCGCAGGCTTCGGCCTTGCCACGGCCCGCCTCTTCGCCTCCCACGGCTGGAACGTGGTGGGGACAGGCCGCCGTGCCGACCGGCTCGACGCCTTGCAGAAGGAACTCGGGGACGCCTTCCTCCCCCTCCAGCTCGACATACGCGACCGCGAGGCCGTTGCCGAAAAGCTTGGCGACCTGCCCGGCAAATGGCACGACGTGGACGTGCTGGTGAACAACGCCGGTGCGGCCTACGGCCTTGAACCCGCGTGGGAATGCCGCCTCGACGACTGGGACGCTATGGTCGATACCAATATCAAGGGCCTGCTCTACGCCACGCGCGCCGTGCTCCCCGGCATGGTGGAGCGCAACAGCGGCCACATTGTCATGCTCGGTTCCGTGGCGGGCAACTATTCCTACGCGGGCGGCAACGTCTATTGCGGGACCAAGGCCTTCGTGAAGCAGTTCGCCCTTGCCCTGCGCGCCGACCTGCTTGGGAAGAACATCCGTGTGAACAACCTCGAGCCCGGCCTCTGCATCAGCGAATTTTCCGAAGTGCGCTTCAGGGGCGACGCCGAACGCGCCGCCAAGGTCTATGAAGGCACTCAGCCCGTCACCCCCGACGACATAGCCGAGACCATCTGGTGGATGGTGAACTGCCCCGCCCATGTGAACATCAACCGCCTGGAGATCATGCCGCTGTGCCAGTGCCCCAGCGGCCCCAGCGTGAAGAAGGGTATGTAGCCATGGAAGAGCTCAGGGAAGAAGCGCCCGTGGAAGTGTGGCTGGCGCATCGCGTCTCCTACGGCGAGACCGACGCCATGGGCGTGGTGTACCATGCCGAATACATACACTTCTTCGAGCGTTCGCGGGGCGAGCTGTGCCGCGTGAACGGCCTTGGCTACAACGATGTGGAGGCCGCAGGCTTCATGCTCCCCGTGAAGGAAGTGGAGTGCCGCTACCGCATCCCGGCCCGCTACGACGACCTTATCTGGATACATGCCCGCGTCACCGAATGGCGGCGCGCCTCCATGCGCTTCGAATACCAGATCTTCGACGAGAGCCGCACCCGCGTGATGTGCGAAGGCATGACCCTGCACGCCTGCGTGAACCGCAAAGGCCGCCCCGTTGCCATTCCCGCATGGATGAAGGAACGGCTCTGCGGCGGGAGCGGAGAAGGCAAAGAGCAAGTTTGACGGCATGATACGGCAAAGCAGGGACAATTTGCGCCTCATTGGTTGCATATGCACTTGTTTTTCGCTACATTGCGCCTTAGGCAACTATAACCTCTCAACCCTTACCGTGAGGCATCCATGAAACGTCTTTCGCTTATGCTCGCCGCTTTTGCCGTGCTCTGCATGGCTGTGAGCGCCCAGGCCAAGACCTACATCAACGGCATCGACGCCAACTACCCCCCCTTCGCCTACGTGGGTGAAGACGGCAAGCCCGCCGGCTTCGACGTGGAATCCATGGACTGGATCGCCAAGACCATGGGCTTCGAAGTGAAGCATCAGCCCATGGACTGGGACGGTATCATCCCCGCCCTCATGAACAAGAAGATCGACATGGTGTGCTCCGGCATGTCCATCACGCCTGAACGCGCCGCCGTGGTGAACTTCTCCGATCCTTACTTCACCATCCAGAAGGTCATCCTCGTTCCTGCCGACTCCAAGCTCACCGCCGAAGCCGCCATGAAGGGCGCTACCAAGCTCGGCGTGCAGCGCGGCACCAACGATCACGAACTGCTCGAGACCCGCAAGGTGGAACAGAAGCTGAAGTACGAACTGCGCTACTACGATTCCGCCCCCCTCGCCGTGGAAGACATGCTCAACGGCCGCATCGAAGCCATCGCCATGGACAGCGCCCCCGCCAAGGAC
>JAFQTU010000065.1 GCA_017408905.1 Mailhella sp.
CCCCCCCCCCCCCCTCGTGCTCCCCCACCCCTTTCAAACACTTTTATTTATGAAGGAGTTATAAAGTTTTATCGGGCAAGTCTAAAAGAGTTGTACCATCATATGTAAACCCCGATGCCCCATAAAAACTTTTCTTAGGGGTTCCCAATCTAACAAAAATTTCTTTTGCTAACGTGGTCAACAACCAAGTTTTTCCCTCAAAACTCACATGCTTTTCACCTACAACCTCAGCCACAACTGATTCGTCATATTTAAATACTATTTTTTCACCATTTTTTATTCCCTTTCTATAAAACGTAAATGCATTATCACCCTCTTTCTTTATAGATTTATTTTTATTATTCTTTTCATCATCTGAATCTTTTTCGTAAATCACTTTTCCACCAAATGCCAATAGCAAGCGCTTTACCAACTTGATATCGACTGCAAAAAGCTCGCTTTTGGCTAAACGATATTTCTCAAAAATATCTTGGAGTAAAACTTCTTTATCCGAATATTCATCAACTTCTATTGCAAAATAACGTGTCAAACCGGACACGTTATAGTACCCGTTACCTTCCAAATGATAAAAACGTTTTTCAAAATTCTTCGTTTCTGTTTTTCCTATTTTTATCAGCCCAGAAACTGCCGTCGTCATCAAATAAATTATTCCCTTATCCATATCCATTCTCCTTTTGCCCAAAACTAATCTACCACTCTCAATTTTTCAACTTTTCTTTTCTGGACAGTCCTCTTCATTCATCATATCCCTTTCTAAACAATATATTTCAGGACGCCGTCCCATGATGATATCCTTCCTCCTTGGCAAGCAGATAGCCGCCATGCTGCTCATGGTGTTCATGGGCTTTGCCATCGTGCGCATGAAGCTCCTTTCCGTGCAGGACAGCCGCGTGCTTTCGGCCGTGTCCCTGTATATCGTCGGCCCGTGCATGATGCTGGACGCCTTCCAGCTCGACTGCACGCCGGAGCGCGTCCACGGCCTTCTGCTTTCCGCGGGCGCGGCGGCCTTTGCGCTGGGGCTGGGCATAGTACTGAACTTCCTCATCCGCAGGCCCCTCGCGCTCGACCCCGTGGAGCAGACCTCAGCGCTCTATTCCAACTCGGGCAATCTCATCATCCCCATCGTGGTCTATGTGTTCGGGCAGGAATGGGTGCTCTACACCTCGGGCTTCCTCATCATGCAAACCGTCCTTTTCTGGACGCACTGCTCCACCGTGCTCCAGAAGAACGCGAAGATAAGCATCCTGCGCATCCTCACCAATGTGAACATGCTGGCCGTCTTTGCCGGGGCCGTCATGTTCGTGCTGGGCCTGCGCCTGCCCGAAGTGCCCGCTATGGCCGTCCATGCCGTGGGCGTGATGATAGGCCCGCTGTGCATGATAGTCACGGGCATGCTCATCGGCTCCATGGATTTCGCCCGCTTCCGGCAGTATCGCAAGCTGCCGCTCATCGTGGCCCTGCGCCTTCTCTTCTATCCGCTGGTCACGCTGGTCGCCTTCCGCCTGAGCGGTATGTCCGGCTGGGTGGAGAACGGCGAAACGATCATTATGATATCGTTCTTCGCCGCCTCTGCGCCTGTGGCCTCTTCCATCACGCAGATGGCGCACATCTACGGCCGCAACGCCGAGTACGCCAGCGTCATCAACGTCGTCTCCACCCTGCTCTGCGTTTTTTCCATGCCTGTGCTGGCGTGGATGTTCCAGTGGTAGCCCCGGCGGAGAAATATCCCAGCGGTCAGCAAGGTTTTGATACAATGCTTTTGCTCCGCACTGTGCCTGCAGGCCTTTTCAAAGCGCGGTGCGGGTGTTACTACAAAGCAGATTATTTCCTTTGAAAACATACCCTGTACAAGGATAATGCTATGAACAGCTTCCATCGCGGCCGCCGCCTGCGCCGCTCCCCCATCCTGCGTGAGATGGTGCGCGAGACCAGCCTCGCCGCCGCCGACCTCATCATGCCCTATTTCGTCGTGGAAACCGACGATCCCGCCTTCCGCCAGCCCATCGCCTCCATGCCCGGCCAGTTCCAGCTTTCCCTTGCCGAACTCGAGAAGGAAGTGGGCGAAGCCGTGAAGCTCGGCCTGCGCTCCGTCATCCTTTTCGGCATCCCCGCCGCCAAGGACGAAGTGGGCTCCGGCGCGTACGCCACCGAAGGCATCGTGCAGAAGGCCATCCGCATGATAAAGAAGAACTGGCCCGAACTCGTGGTCATTGCCGACTGCTGCCTCTGCGAGTACACCTCCCACGGCCACTGCGGCATCATCGCGATGGGCGACACCGTGGGCCGCGTGCTCAACGATTCCACCCTTGAACTGCTGGCCCGCACCGCTGTTTCCCAGGCCGAAGCCGGTGCCGACATCATCGCTCCTTCCGACATGATGGACGGCCGCGTCCTTGCCATCCGCGAAGCCCTCGACGAAGCCGGCTACGAAGAGACGCCCATCATGTCCTATGCCGTGAAGTACGCTTCCGCCTACTACGGCCCCTTCCGCGATGCCGCCGAGTCCGCCCCCAAGTTCGGCGACCGCCGCACCTATCAGATGGACCCTGCCAACGTGCAGGAAGCCATGCGCGAAATGCAGGCCGACATCGAGGAAGGCGCGGACATCTTCATCGTGAAGCCCGCCGGCCCTTACCAGGATGTCATCCGCCTCATGCGCGACAGCTTCGACGTGCCGCTGGCCGCCTATCAGGTGAGCGGTGAATATTCCCTGATCTGCGCCGCCGCCCTCAACGGCTGGATCGACCGCAAGGCCGTGGTTCTGGAATCCCTCATCGGCCTGAAGCGTTCCGGCGCCAAAATGATCATCACCTACTTTGCCGTGGAAGCCCTCCGCGAAGGCTGGATACGCTGATGAGCGCCCATCCTTCCTCTCTCGGTGCCTGCCACCCCGGCGGCCATCCCCTCGGCCGTGACCCCGAAGCCATGCTTGCCGCCCGCCCCGAAGGGCATCCCGGCGGCCACCCGGGCGCTCCTGCCGGGCATCCCGGTGCGCATCCCCACGCCAACCGCTTCCTGCCCGACGGTACGCCCAAGTGCCGCCTCATCGCGTGGGAAGTCACGCGTTCCTGCAACCTTGCCTGCAAGCACTGCCGCGCCGAGGCTCATCCCGAGCCCTACCCCGGCGAGCTGACCAACGCCGAAGCCAAGGCGCTTATCGACACCTTCCCCGAAGTGGGCAGCCCTATCATCATCTTCACCGGCGGCGAACCCACCCTGCGCCCCGATGTCTATGAGCTGGCCGCCTACGCCCGCGACAAGGGCCTGCGCTGTGTGATGTCGCCCAACGGCACGCGCATCACGCCCGAAGAGGCCCGCAAGATAAAGGAAGCCGGGTTCCAGCGCTGTTCCATCTCCATCGACGGGGCCGACGCCGCCAGCCACGACGCCTTCCGCGGCGTGCCCGGCGCGTTCGAGGCCTCCATGCGCGGCATCGAGAACCTCAAGGCCGAAGGCGTGGAGTTCCAGATCAACACCACCGTGACCAAGAGCAACCTGCATTCCTTCAAGGAGATATTCCAGCTCTGCGAGCGCATCGGCGCCGCCGCGTGGCATATCTTCCTGCTCGTGCCTATGGGCCGCGCCGCTGAGATTCAGGAAGAGGTCATCACCGCCGAGGAATACGAAGAAGTCCTGCACTGGTTCTACGACTTCCGCAAGACCACCAAGATGCACCTCAAGGCCACCTGCGCGCCGCACTACTACCGCATCATGCGCCAGCGCGCCAAGGAAGAAGGCGTGAAGGTGGACATAGAGAACTTCGGCATGGACGCCATGACCCGCGGCTGCCTTGGCGGCACGGGCTTCTGCTTCATCAGCCATACCGGCCAGCTCCAGCCCTGCGGCTACCTTACGCTGGACTGCGGCAACGTGCGCGAAACGCCCTTCCCCGAACTCTGGAAAAAGACCCCGTGGTTCCTCAAGTTCCGCGACCAGAGCGCCTACGAAGGCAAGTGCGGCGTGTGCGAATACCATAAGGTCTGCGGCGGCTGCCGCGCCCGCGCCCACAGCATGACCGACAACCCCATGGCCCAGGAACCCCTCTGCCAGTACAAGCCCAGAAAGGCTGAGTAATTAGACGCGGGGCGCTGCCCCGCACCCCGCGAGGGGAGATGATCTCCCCTCGACCCCACATTATGCGGCCGTCTCTTTCGCTGGCGAAAGAG
>JAFQTU010000066.1 GCA_017408905.1 Mailhella sp.
ATCGTTGCTGACCTCAAGTACAGCTCCGGCGACCAGGACTTCACCGCCCAGCTCACCGAAATCATCACCAAGAAGCCCGACGTGGTCTTCATGCCTGCCTACTTCGCTGAAGGCGCCATCATCATGAAGCAGGCCCGTGAACTCGGCGGCACCTTCACCATGATGGGTGCTGACGCCATGGACAACCCCGACACCATCAAGATCGGCGGCAAGGCTGTGGAAGGCTTCCTCCACACCACCTTCCCCTATGACGTGGCCATGCCCAACATGAGCGAAGCCGCCAAGGCTTTCACCGCTGACTGGAAGGCCGCTTACCCCGAAAAGGATCCCAACGTGAACTCCGCCCTCGGCTACGTTTGCTACAACCTGATCCTTGACGCCATCACCCGCGCCGGTTCCGACGATCCCGAAGCCATCACCAAGGCCCTCGCTGAAACCAAGAACCTCCCCACTCCTCTGGGCGCCCTCTCCATCAACGCCACCCACGACGCCGAACTGCCCGTGGGCATCATCCAGTACAAGGACGGCAAGCGCGCCTACATCGGCGAAGCTATCGCTGAATAATCTTCTCTGATACAGAGACTGCCGGAGGGGCCTGCCCCCTCCGGCCCTGTTTAAGAAGGTCCCGCTCTCTGCGGGCCCGTCAGCCCGGTTCTGCACTCGGAGCAGGCCGGAAAGGGTTCCTTCATGACTCTGGAATTGTTCCTCCAGCACTTTTTCAATGCCCTCACGCTGGGTTCGCTCTATGGCCTCATCGCCATCGGCTACACCATGGTGTACGGCATCCTGCGCCTCATCAACTTCGCCCACGGCGATATCCTGATGCTGGGCGCGTATTTCGTTTTCTACGGCACCACGCTCTTCTGCCTTCCCTGGCCTGTGGCCGTGGTGGTGGCCATCATAGGTTCCGCCGTGCTCGGCGTGCTCATGGACAAGATCGCCTACCGCCCCCTGCGTGACGCCCCCCGAATCTCGGCTCTCATCAGCGCCATCGCTGTTTCCTTCTTCCTCGAAAGCCTTGCCGTGGTGGTCTTCACCGGCCTGCCCCGCCCCGTGCATCAGCCCGAGTGGCTGGTGAGCATTATCACCATCGGCGGCGCCCGCCTCATGCCGCTCACCCTGCTGGTTCCCGGCGTCACCGCCATCCTTGTGGCCGGCCTGCTGTACATCGTGTACCACACCAAGCCCGGCCTTGCCATGCAGGCCATCTCCAAGGACATCGAGACCACCCGTATGCTCGGTGTGCCCGTGGACAAGATCATCGCCCTCACCTTTGCCATCGGTTCCGCTCTGGCCGCCGCTTCCGGCATCATGTGGGCCCTGCGCTACCCGCAGATCCACCCCTACATGGGCGTGTTCCCCGGCTTCAAGGCCTTCATCGCCGCTGTGTTCGGCGGCATCGGCTCCATTCAGGGCGCTGTTATCGGCGGCCTGCTTCTGGGCTTCATAGAAATCATGACCGTCGCCTTCTTCCCTGACCTTTCCGGCTACCGCGACGCCTTCGCCTTCATCCTGCTGGTCGTCGTCCTGCTGGTGAAGCCTACCGGCCTGTTCGGCGAAAAACTGAAGGAGAAGATCTGATGTCTGAAGTCAAGAACACGCAGATGCGCGACCGCCTGCTTACCTGCGGCGCTATCGCCCTGCTCTTCGTCTTCCTGTGGTGGGCCTGCGGCGACATGAACCGCGACCTCGGCCTCGGTCTGTCCCGCACCTGGCGCGCCCTGAACGGCTATGAACTCCAGATCCTCAATCTGGTGGCCGTGTACGGCATCCTCGCCATCTCGCTGAACATCATCTACGGCTTCACCGGCATGTTCTCGCTGGGCCACGCCGGCTTCATGGCCATCGGCGCGTACGTGTCCGCCCTGTGCGTGCTCACGCCCGACCAGAAGGAGATGATGTGGCTCATCGAAGAGATCCTGCCCCCGCTGGCCACGCTGTACACGCCGTTCTGGGTCTCGGTCATCCTCGGCGGCCTTGTGGCAACCGTCTTCGCCCTGCTCATCGGCATCCCGGTCCTGCGCCTCGGCGGCGACTATCTGGGCATCGCCACGCTTGGTTTCTCCGAGATCATCCGCGTGCTCATCGTGAACGCCACCTCCATCACCAACGGTTCCCTGGGCATCAAGGGCATCCCCTGCTACACGGACGTCTATACCAGCTTCATCTGGCTCATCGTGGTGACGTTCTGCATCGTGCGCCTCTTGAACAGCAACTTCGGCAACGTGCTCAAGGCCGTGCGTGACGACGAGATCGCCGCACAGGTCATGGGCATCAACGTCTTCCACACCAAGCTGTTCAGCTTCTGCCTCGGCGCTTTCCTCGCCGGTGTGGGCGGCGCGCTCCTCGGCAACCTGCTCACCACCATCGACCCGAAGATGTTCACCTTCCTGCTCACCTACAACGTGCTTATGATCGTTGTGGCGGGCGGCCTCGGCTCCATCACCGGCTCCATCCTCGGCAGTGCCATCATCACGGTGCTCCTCGAATGGCTGCGCGTGGTAGAAGAGCCCATGAACTTCGGTTTCGTGGAGATCCCCGGCATTCCCGGCATGCGCATGGTAGTGTTCTCCGTGGTTCTGCTGATCATCATCCTGTACCGCCGCGAAGGCGTCATGGGTATGCGCGAATTCAGCTGGAACGGATTCTTCCGCTTCTTCCGCCGCTTCGGCAAGAAGGAGGAAAAGGCATGAGCAGCGTCATCGAAGTCAAGAATGTGATCATGCGCTTCGGCGGCGTTACCGCTGTCGATCATCTGAACATGGCCATCCCCAAGGGCAGCATCGTGGGCCTCATCGGCCCCAACGGCGCTGGCAAGACCACGGCCTTCAACGTCATCACCGGCTTCTACACCCCGACTGAAGGCGACGTGTTCTTCAACGGCAAGAAGATCACCGGCGTGCCCCCGCACAAGATCTGCGGCCTCGGCATGGCCCGTACCTTCCAGAACATCCGCCTTTTCTACAACGAAACGGCGCTGGAAAACGTCATGATCGGCCGCCACATCCGCCGCAAGCATCACTGGTGGGGCGCTATGCTCGGCCTGCCCGGCACGAACCGCGAAGAAAAGGAGATACGCCAGAAGGCAGAAGAGCTTCTCGAACGTATCGGCCTTTCCGAATACCGCGACGAGCTGGCCTCCTCCCTGCCCTACGGTGCACAGCGCCGCCTCGAGATCGCCCGTGCTCTGGCCACCGAACCCAGCTTCCTCCTGCTCGACGAACCTGCCGCAGGCATGAACCCGCAGGAAAGCCTTGAGCTGATGAACTTCATCCGCCAGATACGCGACGAGTTCAACCTCACCATCCTGCTCATCGAGCACGACATGAAGGTGGTCATGGGCGTGTGCGAACACATCTGGGTGCTGGAATACGGCAAGCTCATCGCCGAAGGCAATGCGGACGCCATCCGCTCCAACCCGCGCGTTATCGAAGCCTACCTTGGCGAGGATGTGAACAATGTTGAAGATTAACGACCTCCATGTGCATTACGGCGGCATCCACGCCGTCAAGGGCGTCACTCTTTCCATCCCTCGCGGCAGTGTGGTCACGCTCATCGGGGCCAACGGCGCGGGCAAGAGCAGCATCATCCGCTCCATCGCCGGCCTTGTGAAGGGCGCGAAGGGCGAAGTGCTCCTTACCCGCAAGGAAGGCGACGCCCCCGTCCAGCTCCTCGGCCAGCCTGCCGAGAACATGGTGCGCAGCGGCATCGCCCTCAGCCCTGAAGGCCGCCGCATCCTGCCCCATCTCTCCGTGGCCGAGAACCTCCAGCTCGGCGCATGGTGCCGTGAGGACAAGGACGGCATCGCCAAGGACATCGAGATGGTGTACGACCTCTTCCCCCGCCTGCGCGAAAGAAGCTGGCAGAAGGGCGGCACGCTCTCCGGCGGCGAACAGCAGATGCTGGCCGTGGGCCGCGCCCTGATGAGCCAGCCCGACCTTGTGATGCTGGACGAACCCTCCCTCGGCCTCGCCCCCATCCTTGTGCGCGAGATCTTCGACATCATCCGCCACATCAACGAACAGGGCAAGACCGTTCTGCTCGTGGAACAGAACGCCTTTGCCGCCCTCTCCATCGCGGACTACGCCTACATCCTTGAAGTCGGCTCCGTGGTGCTGGAAGGCCCGGGCAAGGATATGCTCAAGAACCCCAAGGTGCGCGAAGCCTACCTTGGCGGCTAAACCCCGCTCCCTTCGAATCGAAGCCCTCATGGGAAACCATGGGGGCTTTTTCGTCCCTGCGACTTGACAGAAGGGCCGGATATTTCCGACAACAGCAGAACGCCGCCGCTCTTTTCCGCACCCTTTTCCCCTTTGCGGCGCTCAGGAAATCACATGAAAGCCATACTCTCCCTTCTGCTCTGCCTCTGCTTCGGCCTGCCTTCCGTAACGGCCCGGGCCGCTGACAGCCCCCGCGAGTTCACAGCCACGGTCTTCCCGGTCTGGATACTTCTCCACGAAATCGCCCATGACGTGCCCGGCGTAAGCGTGAATCTGCTCCTTCCCGCCGGTTCCGGCTGCCCCCACGACTACGCCATGACCCCCAACGACCGCCGCAGGCTGGCTAAAGCCGACATACTCGTGATGAACGGACTCGGCCTTGAGGGCTTTCTGGGCTATGGCTCCAAAAGAAACTCCCTGCTGAAGCCCGGCGCGTCCGTCATCATCGCCGCGCAGGAGCTCAGCGGCATCCTTCCTGCCGAAGGCTCCTGCAGTCACAGCCATTCCGGCCATGGCAAAGAAGCCCGTTCGGCCAATCCGCACATCTTCGCCGCGCCTTCCATGATGGCAAACATGGCTCGCTCCATAAGCTCTCAGCTGGCGCAATTTGATGCGGCAAACGCAGCCGCCTACCTTGCCGGAGGCGAAAAGACCGCCAGCCGTCTGGAAGCGCTGGCCGCTGAATGCCGTGCCGCCGGGCAGAAGCTGGTCCGTCGCGTCATCGTGACCCAGCATAACATCTTCGACTATCTGGCCCGCGACATGGGGCTGGAAGTGGCGGCCCATGTACAGGCCCACGACGGGCACGAACCTTCGGCCCGTGCCATGCTCGACCTTGTGCGCCTCATCCGCGCCAAGAAGGTGGCCGCCGTGATAACGGAACCGCAGTACCCGGCACGGGCCGGGCGCACCCTTGCCGCCGAGACCGGCATCCCCTGCATTTCGCTCGACCCGGCGGCCAATGGGCCGGAGCATCTCGACCATCCCCTCGACTGGTACGAAAAGACCATGCGCGCCAATCTGCGCACTCTGGAGCAGGCACTTGGAACACGATAAGACTCCCGCCATCGTCTTCGACCATGTGAGCGTCACGCGGAGCGGCCTGAACATCCTCGACAATGTGAACGCCACCATACCGCGCGGAAGCTGGGCCGTGCTCATCGGGCCCAACGGCGCAGGCAAGACCACCCTGCTCCTCGCCCTGCTGGGCGAAGTGAACTACCGCGGCCGCATCGAACTCGGCGGCGGCAAGGGCCTGCGCATCGGCTACGTGCCGCAGAAGCTGAACCTCGACCGCGGAATGCCCTTCACCGTGGCGGAATTCCTTGCCATGGGCATACAGAAGCGCCCCCTGTGGCTGGGCATTTCCCGCTCTGCCCGCGAAGAAGCCGCGCACCTTCTGGAAATGGTGCACGCCTCGCATATCATGAAGCGCCGCGTAGGCACGCTTTCCGGCGGCGAGATGCAGAGGGTGCTCCTTGCCCTCGCCCTTCAGCAGAAGCCCGAACTCCTTGTGCTGGACGAACCTTCCGCCGGGGTGGACTTCGAAGGCGGCCGCCTGTTCTGCGAACTGCTGGAAGATCTGCGCGCCACGCAGGGCTTCACCCAGATCATGGTCAGCCACGACCTCGGCATGGTGGCCCACCACGCCACCTGCGTCATCTGCCTCAAGCGCCGCGTCGTTGCGCAGGGTGCGCCGCAGGACGTGCTCACCGGGCCTGTGCTCCAGTCGCTGTTCGGCATGCACATGGGCCTGATCTGCGCGGAAAGCCATATCCACCGCGCCCCCACGCTCGCCCCCTTCGACCCCGAAGCCGCCCTCCCCCTCACGGAACTGCGCCCGCTGGAACAGGTGCGGCAGGAATGCGCTGAACAGGAGAAGCACCATGTTTGATATCTCGTGGCTCCTTTCGCTGGCCTCGCACTTCCCGCTGGATGGCATGGATATGCGCTTCATGCAGCAGGCCCTTCTGGCCCTCGTGCTCCTTGCGCCCATGACGGCGGCCCTCGGCGTGCAGGTGGTGCATTACCGCATGGCCTTCTTTTCCGATGCCGTGGGCCATTCAGCCTTTGCCGGGGTGGCCGTCGGCCTTCTGCTCGGCATACACCCCCATGTTTCCATGCCGCTGTTCGGGCTGGGCGTGGGCCTTGCCATCATGTTCATGCAGAGGTACAGCGCCCTGCCCTCGGATACGGTCATCGGCGTGGTCTTCTCGGCCGTGGTGGCAGGCGGCCTTGCCGTGGTCAGCCGCGACAACACCATAGCGCGCGACCTCCAGCAGTTCCTCTACGGCGACATCCTCACCATGACGGAAGCCGACCTCTGCTGGCTCATCCTGCTTTTCGCGGCCTTCCTGCTCTTCCAGCTTCTGGCCTTCAATCCCCTGCTCTATGCCGGAACGAGCGGTATCATAGCCCGGGCGCACCGCATCCGCGTGGCCCTGTGCGAATACTGCTTCGCCGCCCTGCTGGCACTGGTCGTGATGTTCTCGGTGTGGGGCGTGGGTGTGCTTCTGGTCACGGCCCTGCTTATCGTGCCTGCGGCCTGCGCCCGCAATCTGGCCCAGACGGCCGGGGGCATGTTCTGGTGGGCCATTCTGGTCAGCCTCAGTTCCGCCGTGGCAGGCCTTGCGCTTTCCGTCCAGCCGTGGATGGGCACGGCCACCGGTGCCACCATCATCCTCGTTTCCTGCGCGTGGTTCCTTGTCAGCGTACTCGTTTCGGCAAGCCGCAACGAAAACCGCCTGTAGCGCGATGCCCCCTCATGCCCGAAACGCTGGAAGCCATGCTCCCGGCGTTTTTTATCACGCGATTCCCGATGTTCGAGCTTGAACTTTTTGCCTGTAGCGCTACTGTATCGGGAAATAGTCCACGTCATAAACAGGAGAGAAGGCTGTGGGACATCACCTTATGCTGGAAAAGCAGTCCGCCTACGGACGCATGATAGACCGCCTGAACCGCTTCCCGCAGGGCGCGCCGGAATCCGAAACGCTCTACTCCATCCTGAAAATGCTCTTTACGGAAAAAGAGGCCGACCTTGTGGCGCAGATGCCCATCAAGCCCTTCACCGCAAAGGAGGCCGCGAATATCTGGAAGATGTCGGAGCTCGAGGCGCGCAAGATACTCGACAATCTTGCCGACCGCGCCATGCTGGTGGACCTTGAGGTGAAGGGCGAACAGCAGTTCTGCCTGCCGCCCCCTATGGCCGGCTTCTTCGAGTTCACCATGATGCGCGTGCGCAAGGACATCGACCAGAAAACGCTTTCCGAACTCTTCCACCAGTATATCAACGTGGAAGAGGACTTCATGCGCGAACTCTTCGTAACGGGCGACACCGGCCTCGGCCGCGTTTTCGTGCAGGAACCCACGGTGAAAGAACCGTACGCCATGGAGATACTCGACTGGGAACGCGCCACCCACGTCATCGAGACCGCCACGGAACGCGGTATCAGTATGTGCTACTGCCGCCACAAGAAGTCCCATATCGGTGAAGCCTGCGACGCCCCCGTGGACATCTGCATGACGTTCAACTCCTCGGCCCATTCGCTCATCAAGCACGGGCACGCAAGGGCCGTGAGCAAGTCGGAATGCCTCGAACTCCTGCATCAGGCGTGGGAACACAACCTTGTGCAGTTCGGTGAAAACGTGCGCGAAGGCGTGAACTTCATCTGCAACTGCTGCGGCTGCTGCTGCGAAGCCCTCGCCGCCGTGAAGCGCTTCCAGATGACGCAGACCCTCCACTCCAATTTCATCATGCAGATCCAGGAAGAGAACTGCGTGAAATGCGGGCGCTGTGCCAGGATATGCCCGGTGGAAGCCCTGAAGCTGGTGAAGGCGGAAGACGGTACGCGCAGGCTCGACTTCAATGCCGAGATATGCCTCGGCTGCGGCGTCTGCACGCGCGGCTGTTCGCACGGGGCCATGATGCTCGTCCCCCGCCCCGACCGTGCCATCACGCCCCTGAACACGGCCCACCGCGTGGTGCTCATGGCGGCGGAACGCGGGACCCTTCAGGACCTCATCTTCGACAATAGAATGCTCTTCAGCCACCGCCTGCTCGGCGGCCTGCTGGGCGCGGTGCTCAAACTGCCCGCCGTCAAGCGCAGCCTTGCCCAGAAGCAGCTCAAATCGCGCTTCATCGAACGCATGATGGCCAATATGTAGGGAAGCCCTTCCCGATTGCCCGAAAAAAGTTAGACCTATATAACAAAAGCCCGGTGCATCTGCATCGGGCTTTTGCGTTCAGAAAACGTGCGGCACTGCTACTCCAGCCCGTATTCGTACTGCTCGAGCTTGTCCAGCGTGGCGGACATCACCATAGCCATGACGGCGGAGATCAGCGCCACCGTGGCGGCAGGGACATCGGCCAGTTCCTTGCCCAGAAGGCGCTGGAAGAACACGGCCGGGCATTCCTGCGTCTGGGTGCGCACCATAGGGTCGGTATAGGCGCGGAAAGCCCCGTCCACGAAGTCGGTGGCCTGTTCGGCGCTGTAGCCAAGGCGGCGGAGCATATCCTGCGTGGCGCGCAGGTATTCCACCACAACCACGTTCGGGGCCTGCACCATCAGTCCATAGAGCACGGCGGCATGGACATAGGCGCGCCATTCCCAGAGGAAGGCGTCCTTTTCCCCGTCCGTCCCGCAGGGCAGGCCGGCACGGGCGGCAATGGCCAGCGCGCCCTTGGGTTCGGTGTTCAGCTCAAAAAGGATGCCTGCGGCCTCCACGGCCTGCGCAAGGGTGAGTTTGCGTTTCATAGCGTCTCCGTTCCAGATCTAACAGCATCCCTTTCCGTCCAGCCCGCAGGCATTGGCGGAAACCTCACTCTGCCCGGCCTCGCAGTCCGGGCCGGAGCAGGCAAGGGCCTTTTCTATCTTGGCCTTCACCTCGGCATAGGGGGCATAGCCCCGGGCCACGGCATGGAGGGTCCCATCGTCCGTCTTCACGAAAAGGCTGGGATAGACCACGAAGTCCCCGAGTATCTCCTCGGCTTCTTCCAGCTCCTTTTCCGCCTTGCTCCGGACGCCCTCCGAAGCCAGCGCCCCAGCCAGTGCGGGGGCGTCCACGCCCCATCGGGAAGCGGCATCGGCCTGAACGGCGGGGTCGAGCACATCGCGCCCTTCGACATAGAACACGTCCTGAAAGCGCTCCATCTGCTCGAGGGCATTTCCGGGGGCCAGCTTCTTCAGGGCGGCCATGAGCCCGGCCGAGCGGCGGGAATCCATGAGCACGCTTTTTTCGGGCGTGAGCAGTTCGAAAAAGCCCTTGCCTATCTCGCGGCCAGTGGTCGAGGAAAGGCGCTCGAAAAACGCAAGCAGGGTAGGCGTACCCATCTTGGAGGTAGGCGTGGGTTCGTCCACAAGTTCGCCGCAGAGAACGCGCACGGGAAAGCGGTACTCTTCCGCCAGCTCCTGCATGACAGGGGCGAAGCCGAAGCACCACGGGCAGAAAACATCGGTGATATAGATAAAGGATGGCATGACTTCCCATACCGCAAACAGCGGGGACTTCCAAGGAAAAATGCGCGGAGCGGCCAAAAATCGCCTTCCGCCCCCTTCTGGGCGATTGCCCTTCCCCGGCTGCCCCGCTATACTTGCCAAGGCGGGGAAGCCTGCCGCAGGCCCGCCGCCAAGCTTGACGAAAGAGGGAACTTTCCCTAGAAATATGAGTTCCCCGGCGCACATATCCTGCCCCTTCCCTCAGGAGAGAATATGCTTCAGAGCGACATCATCACCATCATCGAGAAAACGGCCCCGCTTTCGCTCATGGCAGAGTGGGATCGTTCCGGTGTGCAGGTTGCCTCTCCGCGCAAGGAGATCAGCCATCTGGCCGTATGCCTCGACCCTGCGCCCGAGCAGATCCGTGCCGCCGTGGAGTCCGGGGCCGACATGGTGCTCACCCACCATCCGCTGGCCATGCGCGCCGAGTGGGCGAACCGCCTGAACGGCTATACAGAGGTGCTCCGCACCCTGTACCGCCATGACGTGCCGCTCTATTCCAGCCACACCTCGCTGGACGCCAATCCCCTTGGCCCCAGCGCATGGCTGCCTGACGAACTCGGCCTTACCGACCGCGTCATCCTCGAAAAGACCGGTATGTTCACCGCGCCCGACGGTTCGGAAATCGAAGGCGGCTTCGGCCTTGCCGGAACCCTGCCCGAAGCCATGACGCTGGCCGAACTCTGCCGGAAGATGCGCGAATTCCTGCCCGTAGGCCGTATGTGCGCCGTGGCCCGCCTCATCGGCGACCCGGAGCGCACCGTCCGCCGCGTGGCCGTCTGCACCGGTTCCGGCTCTTCCCTGCTGGAAGACGCCGCCCGCGCCGGGGCCGACCTCTATATCACCGGCGACATGAAATACCATGACGCGCTGGCCCTGTATTCCCGCCAGAACGGGAACAGCTCGAATTTCTGCCCCATGTCTCTCCTCGATATCGGGCATTTTTCCCTGGAAGAAGAAATGATGCGCCGCTTTGCCCTCCAGCTCGACAGCGAGCTCGACGGCGTGACGGTGACTTTTTTGCCGGGCCGGGATCCCTTCCAGCCCTTGACCTTTCTTTCTGAAGTACCGGAGGTACTGTCGTGAGCCTCTATCTCGAACAGATCCGCCAGCTGGTGGCTCTCCAGCACGTTGACGACGGCATCCACGCCGTTCAGGCCGAACTCGAAGCCGCTCCCAAGGAAGTGGAAGCCCTTGAAAAGCGCTTTGCTTCCCAGGACGCCCAGCGCAACTGGGTCCTGGAAAAGATCCAGCACCTGCAGGAACAGCAGAAGCGCCTCGACGCCGATATCGAAGACGACGAATCCCGCCTGATGAACAGCAAGAACAAGCTGATGCAGGTGGAGAACGACCGCGAATATCAGGCCATGATCCGCGAAATGGACAACATGGAGCGCCAGAACCACAGCCGCGAAGAAGAACGCATGGCCCTTCAGGAAGAGCGTTCCCTTCAGGAAGAAAATCTCCGCAACGTGGAAGAAGCCTGGAACGAACTCAAGGTCGAGCTGGAACGCCAGCAGGAAAACCTTGAATTCCGCCTCAACCTCTCCCGCGAGAAGCTCGAAGGCCTCGAAGCCCAGCGCGCTGCCGTGAGCAAGGACATCCCCGCCCCTGTTCTGGGCCGCTACGAATTCATCCGCAACCGCCTGCGCCACCCTGTCATCGTGCCTGTGGAAGAAGGCATCTGCTCCGGCTGCCACATCGCCATTCCTCCGCAGGTCTTCATCGACCTCCAGCGCGGCAACCACATCATGAGCTGCCCGAACTGCCAGCGCCTGATGTACTGGGGCAACCATTTCCATGACCCCGAGGCCGACAAGCCCGCCGCCCCCAAGATGGAATTCTTCGAAGACACCTTCAACAAGTAAGACTTTTGGAGTTGGGCGGGCTGTCGCTGCGGGCCGAAAGGCCCGGGGAGGAAAGTCCGGGCTTCACAGGGCAGGATGCTGGCTAACTGCCAGAGCGGGCGACCGCTGGAAAGCGCAACAGAAAGCAGACCGCCGTCCTTCGGGGCGGTAAGGGTGAAACGGTGAGGTAAGAGCTCACCGGCTGGCGTGGCGACACGTCAGGCCAGGCAAGCCCCATCCGAAGCAAGACCAAATAGGGAAACCGGCCGGCCCGGCTCATGGTTTCCGGGTAGGTTGCTTGAAGGTACAGGTAACTGTGCCTCTAGAGGAATGACAGCCGCCGTTCTTCGGAACGGTACAAAACCCGGCTTATAGTCCGACTCCTTTATTCGGGGAGGGAGCGAAAGTTCCCTCCCCTTTTTGCAGCGAACGCAGGAGGAACAATGCAGAACGAATGTTGGGGCATCATTCTTGCCGCCGGTCAGGGGCGGCGCATGGCGGAAGCCACCGGCGGCGAAGCCAAGCAGTTCCTGCGCTGGAAGGGCGTTCCCCTCTGGTGGCATTCGGCTATGGCCATGGCCGCTTCCCCTGCCGTCCATGGACTCGTTTTCGTTTTCCCGCCCGACAGGAAGGCGGAAGCCGAAGCCGAGCTCTTCAAGTTAGACAAATCTAACAACCTTGGCGTACGCATCGCTGTGGCCGAAGGCGGCTACCGCAGGCAGGATTCCGTACGCCACGGGCTCGAAGCCCTTCCTGCCGGATGCGCCCGCGTGCTCGTGCACGACAGCGCCCGCCCCTTCCTGAGCACGGCCCTGACGACGCGCCTTGCCGCCGCCCTCGACGACAATCCCGGCCTTTGCGGTGTCATCCCCGGCCTGCCCGTCACCGATACCATCAAGGAAGTCGATGGCGACGGCATCGTGGCCGGAACTCCGCCCCGCGCCCTGCTCCGCGCCGTGCAGACGCCGCAGGCCTTCCCCGTGGAAGAGCTCCGCATGGCCCATGCCAGAGCCGAAGAGGAAGGCTGGGACGTGACGGACGACGCCTCCCTTATGGAATACTGCGAACTGCCCGTGCTCGTGATCGAAGGCGAGGCGGGCAATATCAAGATAACAAATCCTCAGGATCTTGCCATGCTTACGGAAAACAAGCCCCTCCTCCCCTGTTGCGGCTACGGCTACGACGTGCACGCCTACGGCGGCAATCGCCCCCTGATGCTCGGCGGCGTTGAGATAGGCGGCGACTTCCTCGTAAGCGCCCATTCCGACGGCGACGTGCTCCTCCACGCGCTCATGGACGCCATACTCGGCTGCCTTACCGCCGGGGACATCGGCCACCTCTTCCCCGACAACGACCCGAAATTCGAGGGCATCTCCTCTGTGGTCCTGCTCGACCACGTCATGCACCTTGCCGCCGAAGCGGGCCTGCGCCTCTGCCACGTCGATATGACCGTCATTGCCCAGAAGCCCAAGCTGGCCCCCCATGCCGAGGCCATCCGCCGCAACGTGGCCCGCCTGCTCGACCTTCCGCTGGAGCACGTGGCCTTCAAGGCAACGACGGAAGAAAAGCTCGGCTTCACCGGCGAACTCAAGGGCCTCAAGGCCGTGGCCCTCGTAACGGCCCTGCGCTGAAGGAGCGACTATGATCTATGATGCCGCCATCATCGGAGCAGGCCCGGCCGGACTCCTCTGTGCAAGGAACGCGGCGCGGCGCGGCCTGCGCGTGGCCCTTATCGACAGCCACGAGAACCCCGGCGTCAAGCTCGCCATTGCAGGCGGCGGCAAGGGCAACATCAGCAACCGCATCCTTGCCGAGAACCGCTATGTCGGCGAGGATACCGGCATCCTGCGCTCGGCCCTCAAGTCCTTTTCCTGCGACGACGCCCTTGAGCTGATGCGGGAGCTGGGCCTTCCGTGGGAAGAGCGCGATTTCGGCCAGATCTTCGGCCTCAAATCCGCGGCCATCATGGCAGAGCGACTTGCCATCCAGTGCGACGACGCGGGCGTGGACTTCTATCTCGGCAGTACGGCGAAGAGCATTTCCCTGCCCGATACCGGCGAGGCCGAAGTCGGCCCTGCCTTCGGCAGGAACGGCCGCCGCGAGCACTTCACGCTTTTTGCCGGGCAGGCCAAGGTCACAGCCCGCCAGCTTGTCGTTGCCGCGGGTTCTCCGGCCTGCCCCCAGCTTGGCGCGAACGACCAGCTCCTGAATCTGGCCGCCTCGTGGGGGCACAAGGTCGTTCCCTTCCGGCCCGTCCTTGTTCCCCTTGTCATGCCGGAGCACTGGCCGCTGGCCGGGCTCGAGGGCATCAGTCTGAACGTGCGCATCGGCCTGAAGTCCGGCTCCGAACTGCGCTGGCCCGACCCCGAGGGCATACGTTCCCTGCTCTTCACGCATCGCGGCGTGAGCGGCCCTGCCGTCCTCGTTGCCTCGTGCTGGTGGAAGCCCGGCATGGAACTTGTCATAGACTTCCTGCCCGAACTCCCCATACTCGAGCTGCTCAACGAGAAGGAAAGCGGCAAGCTCATCGTGCGCAATCTGCTGGCCCGCCGCCTGCCTGCCCGCCTTGCCGACGCCCTCTGCCCCGAAGACCTTGCCCGCCGCAAAGTGGCCGAACTCGGGAAGAAGGACCGCCTGCGCCTTGCCGACATCGTGCACCGCTTCACCGTTCTGCCTGCCGGAACAGAAGGGATGCGCCGCGCAGAGGCCGCCGCTGGCGGCATCGCCCTCGCCTCCCTCAGCCGCAGGCTCGAAAGCCGCCACGTCCCCGGCCTCTTCTTCTGCGGCGAGATCACCGATATCACCGGCCTCCTCGGCGGCTACAATATCCACTGGGCCTTCGCCAGCGGCGCTATGGTAGCGAAGGGCTTGAAGAAAGGGGAATGAAGCCGGGGCAGGCCCGCCAAGGCCGCTCCTCTTCTCCGATGACTGATAGCAACCCTGCCGAAGCCGAAGCATCCAGCGGCCTTTCCGTTGGTCATCGGCTCCGAGTAAACACACAACGCTCCGCAAGGTACACAGGTACGTTGCGGAGCGTTGTGATATCTGGGGATGGGAAGGTGCGGCCGCGTGGCCGTGCCGTGCACCCTAGGAGCGCAGGGAAAGCATGAAGCTCTCTTCCGAGGCGAAAAGGCTGGCGCTGTCGCCGCTTTTCAGCCCCCGGGCTTCGAACTCGGCACGGTCGAAGATGGAGCGGAGGAAAACGCCGCCGGGCAGGCCGAAGGTCACTTTCACCTCGTCGTCCCCCGGGAATATGGTCAGCACCTGACCGCAGAACACATTGCCGCGTTCCCTGCCGCTGGCGAAGCGCAGGTCGAGCATACGCAGGCCCGCGTTCACCTCAAGGCCTTCGTGCAGGCCGAGCCGGGCCACCGTCCTGTTGGAGCAGTGCACGCGCAGTTCGGGGCCGCCTTCGGTACTCAGCCGTATCCGACTGCTGAAACTGCCCTGCTCCACGCTTTCCACACGCCCGGGGAAGGAATTGTACATACCGGTGTGGCGTTCCCGTTCCCAGCGGCGGAAGGCCTCTTCCAGCACGGCCATGTCCTGTTCGGCGGGGGCTTTGCCCTGCCTGCCGAGGAAGCGCTCCACCACGGGGCGCGGCACGCCGCTTCGCAGAAGCTCGCCTTCGCGGTAATGGCGCAGCATACTGGGATTCATGGGGAACGTGAAGGCGGCGTCCTGCGCCCTCTGGTCAAAGATGCGCCGCACGTAGCCCTGGTCGAGGCGGCAGATAGTCCCCCTCTCCCGGGCAAGGCTAGGCGCTTCGGCCAGTTCCAGAAGCTTCTTCATGCCGGAGCGCGGCAGGGGGAGTTCCCGCGCCCACTTGCCGCGCACGCGGATGCGCGAGGCTTCGGCAAGCAGGTCTTCCCTGTCGTCGAAGGCCAGCGCTTCGCCCAGCCGCAGGCCGCCGAAGCGGATGAGAAGGCAGACGAAAAGCACCCGCGAACGGGAGCAGAGCTGGCCGGGGCCGTGGGCGCTTTCCCGCCAGCGATAGACGGCGTTGAGAAAGTGGCGCAGGCCTTCTTCGCTGAGGGGCTCTTCGGCTTTCCGGGGGCTGGGATGTTCGGCTGTCGTGCTCATGATGGACTCCACGCCATGACGCTACGCGAAAAGGTCACGATTTTCCACAGGGAAGTGACTGCCTTTTGCAAAATTTCCCAGCGGTATATCCTATGCTAAAGGTCGGCTTTATCCCCTCCACTCCAGACATCGAGCGCCGCATGGATATCGAAAACTACAGCTTTGAGGAATTCAAAAGTCTTGCCGAACGCTTCCACGGCTATGCCGCGCCGGGCCTGCTGCTTGGCGGCTACATGGTAGCCCTTGCCAAGAGCCGCCTGCCCGAAGGCACGCTGTTTGAAGCCATTTCCGAAACCCGCAAATGCCTGCCCGACGCCGTCCAGCTCCTTTCGCTGTGCAGTATGGGCAACAACTGGCTCAAGGTGCGCGATCTGGGCCGCTATGCCGTCACCCTGTACGACAAGCGGAGCGGCAAGGGCGTGCGCGTATCGGTCTCGCTGGAAAAGCTGAAGGCGTGGCCCGAATATTACGCGTGGCTCATGAAGCAGAAGCCCAAGAAGGAGCAGGACGAAGAACAGCTCCTGCGCGAGATAGAAGAGGCGGGCGACGCCGTGTGCAACGTGGAAGACGTGACGGTGGACGCATCCCTTCTGGGCCACAAGCATTCCTGCGGCATTGCCGTCTGCCCCATCTGCGGCGAGGGCTACCCCGAAGACAACGGCCCCATCTGCCGCGGCTGTCAGGGTGAGGATTATTTCACCAAGGGCAAGCCCGCCGAACAGCCCGGAAGCGCCCGGCCCGGCGTGCGCGTGATCCCCGCCGAAGAAGCCGTGGGCAGGACGCTGGCGCACGACATGACGCGTATCGTTCCCGGTGAATTCAAGGCCGCTGCCTTCACCGCCGGGCAGACCGTGAGCCCCGGCGACCTCTGCCGTCTCCAGCAGATGGGCCGCTTCGACGTGGCCGTTCTGGAAGAAGAGTCCAGTGCCAGCACCGCGCAGGGCGCTTCGGAAGCCCCCGTTCACGAGAACGATGTGGCCGAAGCCTTTGCCGCGCGCATGGCCGGCCCGGGCGTGCGCTACGAACTGCCCCCGCACGAAGGCAAGATCGACTTCGTGGCCGACTGCGACGGCCTGCTTACCGTGGATCACCGCAAGCTCGAACGCTTCAACCTTGTTCCCGACGTCATGTGCGCGTCCCGGCAGGACGCCACCCTCGTCCGCAAGGGCAAGAAGTTCGCAGGCACGCGCGCCATCCCGCTCTTCCTCAGCCGCCGCAGTCTGGGCGCGGCCCTTTCCGTGCTGGGCAATGAACCGCTGTTCACGGTCACGCCGCTCCGCCATGCCCGCATCGGCGTGCTCGTCACAGGCACGGAAGTGTTCAACGGCCTCATCGAGGACAAGTTCCTGCCGGTCATGACGCGCAAGGCCGCTTTCTACGGCTGTGAGATAGCCTGCTCCGCCATCGTGCCGGACAGCGAAGAGCGTATCGCCGAGGAAGTGGAGCGCATGAAGGCGCAGGGTATCGACCTGCTCGTGACCACCGGCGGAATGTCGGTCGATCCGGGCGACGTCACCCGGCCCGGCCTTGTCCGCGCAGGCCTTACCGATATGCTCTACGGTATGCCCGTGCTCCCCGGCACTATGGCTATGGTGGGCCGCATTCCGCAGGAATCCGCCCCGCGCAGGGAGATTCAGGTCATGGGCGTTCCGGCCTGCGCGCTGTTCTTCAAGAACACGGTGTTCGACCTGCTCCTGCCGCGCCTGCTGGCCGGGCGCCGCATCACCCGCGCCGAACTGGCCCGCATGGGCGAAGGCGGCTACTGCCTTTCCTGCGCGGTGTGTACCTACCCCAAATGCGGCTTCGGCAAATAGCACGCCAATGAGGGACGCTTCCGGACCTGTATCGGATGACGCCGTGTTCTAAGGCCTGCCGCTTCCTGCCTTCCGCAGGGGATATCGTTCCCCAGAACAAACTGCTGGGGCTCGAAGCGCGAGACATTTTTGCTCCATGAACGAAAGGCACTGACTTAAGGTATAAGCCAGTGCCTTTCGTTTTCATGCTTCCGGGCGAAGCGCTTCTGCTATCTCCTGTATCTGTCGTAGCTGGCGTCGTGCCCGTAGTGGTTCTTCGCGGAATACGGTTCGCGCACGCCGGAATACGTTCCCGCGTTGTTGATGACGTACCAGAGGCCGTCGTCGAACTGCTTCACCCATATCGGGCGTGCACTGTCCGAGCCGGAGCTGTACAGGAAGAGGCGCAGATAGCCCTGCGCTTCCACTATCTCGCCCATCATGAGCCTGTAATTGCCGGGATCCATGCTGTAGTCGTTCTCTGGCGACGTGCCTTCGGCGAAACTGCGGAAGATATGGTGATGCTTCTTACTGCGCAGGCGTTCGACAAAGGTCGAGTAATAAGGACTGCGCTCCCAGCCTGCATCGGCGTGCATGATGAAGCGGATCATCTTGGAAGCCTCGGAACGCTTCGCCTTGTCCATGTAGCAGAACACCGCGTCGAAATACATCTTGGCCGCGCCGTAGGGGCTCTGGCAGGCGCTCTGACAGCGGTCGCGGAATTCGCTGTAATTGCGGGGCAGGCCGCTATAGGCGGGGCTGTCATCGTAGCTGGCGTTGCTTTCCGTCACGGTGCTGGTCATCCACTGCACGGGGTCGAAATCGGCGGGAACGCAGGCCGTGAGCGACAGCGCCATGACGGCAGAAAAGAGAAGGAGGCGGAGCTTCTTCATGCATATTCCTTCGTTAGAGAGTAAAATCAAGGCGTTGTCGGTTCTAGGATTGCGGCGCATCCAGCCCTACTCCCAGTAAGAGGGATTCCGCTTCTTCCAGTTCATCACCGATTCCCCATCCTTCCCGAAGTCGCAGCCGTCGAAAACCTCGCGGGTCATGTAGCCGACTTCCTGGATGCGCTTCTCATCCAGCTTCTTATGGATGGGGAGGCATACGGTCCCCGACTCCGCCTTGAACGGCATGGCCCAAAAGTAGAACGTCTCGCCAGCGGGGAGCTTGGCATTGATGAGCGGCGCGCCTTCCGCAAAAAGGCAGTCATGGGCCGTAGCGCAGATGGGAATGTCCTTCGCGGGGGTAAACCTGCCCACGCCCGGCATATTCGCAAACGAGATGTGCAGGATGCGGAAGAACGTGGAGTCGGCGCGCATGGCCTCGCCTTCACGAAGGGCGCGCGTCTTCACGAAATCACTGCGTATCCAGCAGGGCGGGTCGAGCTTGAACACGGCCATTTCGGTCTGCTGTTCGATCTGGGCTATCAGGCGGAACCACGGCCTGCCCGTGCTGTCCATGCGGGGGGTGGCGTCTGCCACATAGAGCCTTGCGCACTCGTTGTCGCGGCTGGCCATTCCCAGCACGTCGAATTCCGTGCCTGCCCCGGCCCGCAGGCGCACGTTGGTGGCCGTGACGGTGAGGTGGAGCATATCCTTGGTGCTGGACGGGATATCGTACTCGGCGGCAACGGCCGGAAGGCTTCCGAACACAAGCAGGAACAGCAGTATCAGCAGGCGCATGGGCTTTTCCTCCAGAAAACGACAGGGTCGGGGCCCGGCCTAACGGTTGTGCGGAGGGGCATTGTCGATCTTATAGGTTCCACCCTGAGACTTCTGAGGAGCGCGATGAGGCCTGCTGTGGGCATCCGGCTGGCGCTGGGGCCGGTTCGGCCGATGCATCTGCGAAGGCTTATGCGAGCTGTGCTGAGGCCGGTTCACGCTGGGCTTATGCGGCCTGTGGTTAGGCTTGTGCACCGCGGGCCTGTGCGGCCTGTGGTTAGGCTTGTGCATCGCAGGCTTGGGATGATGCTTGGGCGGCTTATGGTACGCCGGGGGCTTGGGCTTGTGATGCGGAGGCTTGTGGTACGCCGGATGATGGGGCTTGGGCGGAGGAGCCGGGCGATAGTGATGCTTGGGCGGGGGCGGAGGCGCCGGGCGGTAGTGATGCCTGTGGGGAGGCGGGGGCGGAGGTGCTACGTGATGCACGACCGAGGGGCCGTCATCGACCACATAAACGTCATCGGCGGGGATGACACAGCCGACAAGGGAAAAGGACATCGCACAGGCGATACAGGCGGCGAAGAAACGCATAGGGCCTCCTTTCGTTGTTTGCAGGAAGAAAAGCCTAAGAGAGCCTTATCTACCAGCCAGCATGACATAGCTCTCAGAGGAAGAGCAAGTATCCCGAGGATGAATTTCCCCTTAAAACGAGAAAAAGCCCTTCCGCGAAGCGCGATGAAAGGCTTTTTTCCCGTCAGTCCTGCAATTTGTCTTCCGGTTTCATCATGTTGATGAAAAGCAGAAGCTCCTTGCGGGAAGAGATGTTGAGCTTGGCGTAGATGCGCCTGTTATGGGATTTTACCGTGTGTATGGTCACATGGAGCTCTTCGGCTATCTCGGGTGCGGAAAGCCCCTTCACGTAAAGGTTGAACACGGCCCTTTCGGCCTTGCTGAGGGTCTCTATGTTTTTCAGGAAGGTCGTATAGCCGGTCATGTCGGCCTGCACCTCCGCCACATGGGGCGCGGCCTGCTCTTCACGGCTCAGGTACTCGATAAGGTCGTCTATTTCAGGGATCTCCGTGCGCTCCGCCTTGCCGGCGGTGATGGCGTCTATCCTTTCCAGGATAGGGTTGATGAAGCGGCGGCTGATGCCATAGCTGAGGAAATAGGCCAGCACGAGGAATACCGCTCCGAATATGGCCATTTTCATATATTTCATATGGATGATGAACATATGGGCCGATTCCGGAATCAGCAGGGCCACTACCCAACGGTTCGCGCCGTCCAGAGGGGACAGCGTTATCTCGTGCTCAAGCCCGACAAAGCTTTCCTGCGGGGAAACATAGCGGTTCAGCTTCTCTTTGCGTTCCGTATGCAGAGAAGCGCTGAAGGAGGAGGAGAAGTTGTCGGCATAGGCGCCGCTGTTCAGGCCTTTGGCCGGAGCAAGGAGCGCCCCCTCACGGCAGGCAAGGAGGCCCGTCGTCGGCGGGAGGCTGTGCGCTTCCAAAGGGAAAGCCAGCCGAAAATAAAGGGAATTTATCTCCAGACCGCATATGCCCATGAATGTTCCATTGCGGCTCATCAGGGGCACGCCGAGCATGATCATGTTTTCCCACGTTCCCTCGAAGTTGATGCGCGGGGAAAAAAAGAAACAGCGGCTGAGGTCGGGCACGGCGCTGTTTTTCAGCGTTTCGAACATCCCCAGCCTGCTGATGGAAAATTCCAGCTCCCAACGGTTATGGAAGTCGTGCTTATGGCGCGAACCCACCTCATGCATACCCCGCGCAAAAAGCAGAATGGGGTCTATCGGGTCGGAATTATTGATATTGGCTATTTTGAGGTAAACACCTGCCCTCGAGAGGCGGGAAGCGGGCGCAGAGGTATTCACCGTGGCATCGAGCACGACGAAAACGCCGCTGCAATCGGCCAGCTGTAGCGTCTGTTCCAGAATGCTGTAGGAGCGTTCCTCAAGGGCTTCGATGAGCTTCGGATTATCGGAAAGGTCGGCAAAATCGGCGTTCCTGTCCGCCAGTTCCTGTTCGAAGGCGGCGGAAAGGCGCTGGGAAAGCAGGATGCCGTGCCGCGCCGTTTTGCTGAAGGACGTTGCAATGCTCCTGTCGTAGTCTTCAAGAAGGACTTCGAGCTGATTGGCAACGTCGTTCTTCTCCGAAGGAAGGACCTCCAGAAAAGAAAGCAGGAAAAACGTACAGCCCAGAAGGATGGCGGAAAGAACGAGGATATAGACGTGCATACGCCCCTTGAAGCTCAGGAGATTCTTGTCCTGACTCCTCAAAAGGCGGTACAGCTTTCTATGATACTCGAAAAACTCGTTGAACTTCATGGCCGTTCCATGCACTCCCTGAACTCTCTGAACATGGCGTCAAGTATGTCCTCACTAGGCTCCTTTCCGCCGTGGCTGGCTATCCAGCGTTCAAAAAGCGCCATCTGCTCTTCACAGAATTTCTTTTCCAGTTCGCCATACCCGTCGAAGAACGGCAGCTTGTAAAAAACATAGTCCCGGTGCAGGCGGTTCACGGTCTTGTAGAGTTCCTGCGTCTTCGCATCGTGCTCATCAAAGTTTCCTGCCTTGACGATGCGGGAAAAAGCCTCGTTCTTCACCGGCAGGTAGCCCGTGGAAAGCGCGAAGGGCACGTTGTTCTCTTCCCTTGTGAGCCACCGGGCGAACACGGAAGCCGCGTATTCCTTGGCCCGGGTGGACTTGGGCATGCACAGGCTGGAACCGGCAAGGATGGTCAGCGGCTTCGCCTCGCTGAACTTGGGGGCGGGGAGCACGCGAAGGCGGAGCGGCAGGTGGGTATTGTCCGGGAACGTCATGTAATCCTTGAAGTACAGCACCGACGCCGTGGACTCTACGCCGCAAAGGGTCTCGCCAACGGTCATGGCGGCGGTGGAGAAGCAGTTCAGCATGCACACATGGCCGGACAGTGCGGCCTTGGCGAGCAGTTTCCACACCCGGGCGAATTCAGGAGAATCGAAGTTCACCTTTCTGCCGGAAAAGAACTCGCCGCCAAGGGCCACGGTGTTGATCAGGCTGTAGTGCATCCACTCGTCGTACTTGAAGAAGGCCTTGCCGCCAGACCACTTGTGGTAGGTTTCTGCGGCCTTGAACATGCCTTCCCAGGTGATGAGGTCATCGTAGGTCAGGCCGGTATCGGCGGAGAACCTGTCGAAAATGGTGGCGTTGACGAACAGGGTGCGGGACGACTTCGCCACAGGGAACATGACCTGCCGCCCGTCTATCATGCCTTCTTCGAGAAAGGCGGGCACATAGCTTTTCCGCACGTCGGAGGGAATATGCTCGTTCCAGTCGGCAAAGCGTTCCGGCCCGATGGTGAGCACCGTTTTGGGGTAGGTGACGAAGATGTCGGGCAGGACTCCGGCCCCGGGCTCGCCCTTGGCGGCGGCCACCAGCGGGAAGTGTATGGCCACGGTGTTGGACAGGGAAGTCACGTTGACGATAATGCCCTTCTCCTTGCCCTCCGTCAGGTTGAAGCGCTCCACCAGCCTGTTCATGGGGGAGTCGGCCTGCGCGCCGTAAACATGCCAGAAGGAAAGCCGCACGGGAGCTTCGGGGGCGAGCAGAGAGTCTCGGCAGCCGGAGAGCAGAAGCGAAGAAAAGAGAATAGGCAGAACAAGCGAAAGAATGCGCGCGAACATGCTCAAGCCCCCCGTATTCGGTACGAAAATCTATTCTATATTATATCAATTTAAAAAAAAATGTATATTACCCCAAGGATGAATTTCAGGATCAAAAATTATAACCAGTTATAAAAACAGCATTTATTTGAAAGCCGATTTTCCCCGGGCCGGAATCGCCGCCAGGGTGGCGCCCTCCGCTCTCAGGCGGAACGAATCCCGGGCGGAGCCTTTTTTCTCGCAGCGGAACGCTATTTCATACTCAGAGCAATAGGCTCGCGTATAAAGATGGTGTATAGTCAAGCCAGATTTTTCCCACAGGGATAAGGAGATAGCGTATGTCCTACACGGAAACCACCAACGTCAGTTTCTTCTCGAGACTCGGCAATTCTTTCTCCGGCATCGGCATGGGGCTTGCCCTGTTCGTGGCCGGTACGGTTCTGCTCTGGTGGAACGAAGGCGACTTCGTAGCCACCCGCGACGCGCTGAACGAAACACAGGCCCAGACGCAGATCGTGGGCAATGCCGCCAATCTCGGCCCCTCCTTCTCCGGCAAGGTCGTCCATGTGACCGGCTTTGCGGACACCAAGGACGTCCTTACCGACAGCGCCTTTGGCGTAAGCCAGACCGCCATCGCCCTTGAACGGCAGGTGGAGTTCTACCAGTGGGTGGAACGCACGGAAGAAAAGACGCAGAAGAAGCTCGGCGGCGGCGAAGAGACCGTGACCACGTACTACTACGACAAGAAGTGGGTGAGCTCCCCGGTGGATTCCTCTTCCTTCCGGGACCCGCAGGCCCGTGAGCGCAAGGTCAACACCCAGCTCATCATAGCCGAAAATCAGGAGCTCCTCTCCTCCAACGTCACCTTCGGCGCGTACCGCCTGCCTGAATTCTTCGTCAGCTCCATCGGCGGCAGCCGGGCCTTCGACGTGAAGATGGACGAGGACGCCCGCACCCAGATAGAGAACAGCATCTTTGCCGCCAACCCCCATATGCGCCCGCTCAGGAAGGCCGCAGTGCAGGAAGGCGCTGAAGCCCCCGCCGCCCCCGAACTCGTCCACCAGCAGGGCAATGTCATCTACGTGGGCCGCTCTCCCGCCGCCCCCCGCATAGGCGACGTGCGCGTGACCTTCACCGCCGTCTATCCTGCCGACATCAGCATCATCGCCAGGTTCAACGGCAACACCTTCGAGAAGGTCTATACTTCCAACGGCAAGACCGTCAGCCGCCTGAACATGGGCGTGGTGAGCTCTGAACAGATGTTCGGCAAGGCCCACAGCTCCAACAGCACATGGACGTGGATACTCCGCGTGGTCGGCACCTTCCTCGTCATCGGCGGTCTCAAGTCCATCGTGGCCCCCCTCTCCGTGCTCGCCAGCGTCATCCCCCTGCTCGGCACTATCGTGGGCGCGGGAACCGGCCTCGTCTGCTCCCTGCTCGGCTTCGCATGGTCGCTCGTCATCATCTCCATCGCATGGCTTCGCTTCCGTCCGCTCATCGGCGGCGCTATGATCGCCGTGGCCGCCCTGCTCATCGCCGCCCTGTACTTCAAGGGCCGCGCCAAGAAGCAGGCTCCTCCCGCCGCGCCTGCCGCTTCCGCATAAGGCACGCCTGAAGGAGAACCGTGATGCGTATCATCTCTAAGAAGATGTTCGGCCTTTCCCTGCTCCTTGCCGCAGGCCTCAGCCTGTCCGGCTGTGCGTGGGAAGGATGCCCCCTGAACTTCCTCAAGGAAAGGAAGGGGCTCGAACTCACCGTCCTGCATACCAACGACACCCATTCCCATGTGGCCGGCATCGACAAATACGGCAACGCCGCCTTCGGCACGGAAAAGAGCGTGGGCGGCCTCGGCCGCATCGCTTCCGCCGTGAAGTCCATCAAGGCCGGGAAGGACAACGTGATTTTCGTGGACGCGGGCGACCAGTTTCAGGGCACGCTGTTCTTCAGCGTGAACAAGTCCCCCATGCTGGCCGAGATCAACGACCATATGCCGTGGGACGCCATGACCCTCGGCAACCATGAGTTCGACGACGGATGCCTTGCCCTCGCCAAGTTCCTCGAACGGAGCAAAGTGCCCGCTCTGGCCGCCAACCTTGCCCCCGAAAAGGGCTGCCCCCTGCTCAAGGCCGACTACGCCCCGCATCTCATCAAGGAGATACGCGGCGAGAAAGTGGGCATCATCGGCATCGCCAACGAACAGGGCTCTACTCTGGCCGCGGCCTGCAAGCATACCAAGTTCACCGGCATGACCGAAACGCTGGAGCGTGAAGTGGCCGAACTGGAAGCGCAGGGCGTGAAGCATATCGTGGTCGTCACCCACATCGGCCTGCCTGCCGACCGCGAGCTTGCCCGCTCCGTGGACGGCGTGGATATCATCGTGGGCGGCCACACCCACAGCTTCATCGGCGAGGGCGAAGGCGCGGAAGGCCCGTACCCCATCGTGGAGAAGTCCCCCAGCGGCCAGCCCGTGCTGGTGGTCACGGCCAAGCGCGCCGCCCAGTATCTGGGTGAGCTGAACGTCACCTTCGACGAGAACGGCGTGCCCGTAAGCTGGAACGGCTCTCCCATCGAAATGAAGAACGACGCCCCCGTCGATCCTGACGTGGCCGCCGTCATCGGCCGCTACACCGCCACGCTGGAAGAATTCCGCAGTACCGTCATCGGCTCCCATGACCTCGACATCCCCGACGGCATGGACCTCTGCCGCGAAGTGGAATGCCTTGGCGGCATGCTCACGGCCGACGCCATGCTCGAACAGGCCCGCCCCCACGGTGCGTCCATAGCTTTCACGAACGGCGGCGGCATCCGTGCCGGCCTGCCCAAGGGCGATATCACCCGTGGCGACATCCTCACCATCCATCCCTTCGGCAATGTCTTCGTGCTCCGTGAGTACAGCGGCGAGCAGATACTGGCCGCGCTGGAACACGGCGTGAAGGGCGAAGGGGCCAAGGGGCCGCATCTGCTTCAGCCCGCAGGACTCCGCTACGAAGTGGACAGCACCCGCCCCGAAGGAAGCCGCATCGTGAAGGCCGAAGTCGTCGGCAAGGACGGCAGGGCCCTTCCCCTCGACCTGAAGGCCCGCTACGTGACGGCCCTCACCGACTACCTTTCCGGCGGCGGCGACGGCTTCGCCATGCTCACGGAAGGCAAGGTCGTGGAATCTTCCGAACCGCTGGTGGCCGACGTGCTGGACGGCTACATCCGCAGCCATACCCCGGTGAAGGCTCCCGAAGGCGGGCGCATCGTCCGCGTGAAGTAGTTTCTCTCCCAAACGGCCTGTCCTGTCTCTCCTGCGGAGCTGGGCAGGCCGCATCACCACTAGCCCGGCGGCGAGTGCATAGCCATACGCATGGACGGACTCGTCCAAGGACTCAGGAAATATCCGCTCAGAGAAAACGCTCGGCATGAGGCAGGAAAACTATCGCTGACTGGAAAACAGTCTGCAAGGCCGCAAACCACGTTATGCAACACTCTCCCCCCGGAGGCCTTTCATGAAAAGAACCCTCGTCCTCCTCGCGGCCAGCATCATGCTGGGAACCGCTCCACTCCCTTCTTCGGCCGAAGCGGCCTCGCTCGCCCCGAAGAACGAAATCTCCCGCGCGGAGTACTACCTTAAGGAATTCGAGAAGGAAGTTTCGCATCAGCATGGCGGGGCGGCTTCCTTCTACCGCAACAAGCGCGATGCCGTGGACAGGGTGAAACGCCTCGTTCAGGGCTACCCCGACGACCCTGCGGTTCAGGCGCTGTTCCAGCGCACGCGCACGGCCCTCTTGAAGAGCAAGGGCGACTACATGGAGATCACCCCTGCCATGACGGCCTATCGCCGCAACGAGCAGGAGATGCGGGAACGCTTCAGCCGCATGAGCGCCGAGGCGTGGAAGAAAAAGCTGGCCGCAGTGGAAGTGCTGTCGCCCGCTTTCCCCGCGCCCGACCCTATGGAAGTGACACCGTCCGATATCATCGGCAAGCATGTCGCCATCAAGGATGTTGTCTATCCTTCCAACCAGTTCATCGGCGCCACCGGCGAATACGCCTTCGCGGGCAAGCCTTCCACGGGCTTCTACTTCATCCAGCTCAACTCCCGCCGCTGGCTGGCCCCCTACGAGGCCGTGAAGCGCTTCCGCCGTCAGGTGGATGCCTCCATAGGCGACACCATATCCTTCACGGTGCTGGGCAGGATAACGGGCGTGGTCATGGAATCGCCCGACGCCAGCCAGCAGAAGAAAGCGCCCTTCGTATGGGGCTGGGTGGTCCAGCCCGACAGCCTGTATGTGGACGGCCACGTCCTGGCCAGCTACGACGATACGCACGAGCAGTCCGCCGCCTTCGTAGGCGAAGAGACCGTGAACGACATCAAGCAGAGCTGGTACACCGTGAAGTCCATCCCGCCTGATGTCACGCCGGAAGGCCTCATGGATATCTTCCAGGCGGCCATCAAGGAAAAGAATTTCGAACTCTACCAGAACTGCATCAATCCCGCCCGCTGGGAAACGCCCACCGGCGAATCCCTCGTGCGCTACCACTGGGATCTGCATCAGGCGCGCTTCCAGAATCAGTACGTCCATGCGGTGTTCGACAAGGCCAAGATCAAGGTCGTGAAGGGGCACGACAGCCGCGATGTCGACGAAAACTTCTTCCTCACCGACAGCGACCGCTCCAAGCTGGTCAAGATGTCCGGCGAGATGGAAGAACGCGCCGTCGTGACCAGCCGGGCTTTCGACGCGAACGGCAAGCAGGTGGGCGGCAGGCATCCGCATGAGCTCATCCGCAAGGGCGGCGATGCGGGGCGCTGGTATGTGGAAGACTATGCGGCGCGTTTCTAGGAGGCGAGCATGAATACGTTTTGGAAGAAAATGGCCGCGTTCGGCTTTGGTGTGGCGTTCTCTCTGCTTTCCGTGACGGTGGCTCCGGCCAGCAGCGGAGGAGATGGCTTTGACTTCACGGATGAGAAGTCTGCTTCGGAAGAATGGGATGCCATGAAAAAGCAGAAGGAAGAAGAGAACAAACCGGTCATCATCGATGCGAAAGAGATCGAGATGTACGTCACCGGTCTTGTGTCCGACATGGAAAAGCTGACCAGTGCCCTCGTCCACGACGATGTGACCGAATGGCATAATACCAGACAGGTCATCACGCACTGGGCAGAGGCGCCGTTCAATATCAACCGATTGCGGGAAAATCAGGTTCGCTACAGCACGAATCAGGAAAAGAAGATACTCTACGAAGGGTGCTACCTCATAGACACGTTCGTAAGGGAATGCCTTATGGCGTACTGGACGGCCCTCGACTGGCAGAGGTATGACATAGGCAAACAGTTGGAAGCCACCGTCGCCATGGAGAAGTGGTTCGAGTCTAAGGGCGTGGAGCACATGAAGGAACTGTCCAACGTACAGAGCAAGCTGTTCGAGCTGTTCAAGCTCTGCCGCGCCGGGCAGGTCAAGAATGCCGATCTGGGCCTGATGGATGTCGGCCTCGGCAGGCATTTCCGCATCTCCCCTACCAACGGCAAGGTCCTCATTCTGGTCAAAGGCAGCTTTGTCTACGATCTGGACGCCCACGCCGAGGCCATGACTCAGGATATCATCCTCAAGCGCCACGACGCCATCAAATTGAAGCTGGAGGAATTGCAGATGGCCCGCGATGAGCTGAAGTCTTACGCCCCCAGGCTCAAGGCTCTGCCCTATCCTTTCGCCAAGGCGTCGCAACTCGTTGCGGCTACGGAGAAGTTCGACAGCTTCATTGAAGAATGCCTTCAGGAATATAAGAAGATGCTCGCCCCGTACGGGAAGTCCAGCGACCCGCGCGGCCAGTTCGCCCTGAAGACCGGCACGCATTTCGAATTCAAGTCTGGCGAAGGCTACGAAGACGCCGTCGTCCGCACCGTGAAGGAATGCCTGCCCGGCCTGATAAACTGATGCAGGGCTGGTGAAGACGAGCTATGAAAAGGCCGTGAGGGAAACCATCCGCGAGGCGATCAGTCCGCTGAGGCCGTAACTCCAGCCCGAGGGCCTCTGCCCTCCCCTATTCCGTCACATCTTCTCAGAGAACCACCGCCTATCCCGGTGGTTCTCTGTTGTGTTTAGCCCCTCAGCTTCCTGACGTTAATCCAAAAGGGCTGCCCGACAGGACAGCCCCCTTCAAAAATTTACCTAGCCTGCTTCCACAGCTCATCAAGCGTGGCGCGTTCCTGCTCCATGAGCGCGAGCACGGCTTCGGGGACAAGCCCCGCAAGGCTCCGCCCCTCGCACCAGCGCCTCCGGATGAAGGTGGAGCTGATATCCAGCCGGGGCACGGGAAGGAAGGTGCAATGCCCACCGCCAGCGGCCTCCCCGACAAGGGCCACGGTCTCACGCTGATACACGGGCTCGTCCGTGCGGTCGTCCTCGGGCAGGCTTCCGGGCCAGTAGCGCCGTATGCTCGCCCGGAACACGCTCCTGTCCTCCCCGCCTCGCGGAACCATGACCAGATGCCCCAGCTTGGGCAGTTCCATACCGCGCCGCCACGTATGAAGCGCCGCGAAGGACTCCGCCCCCATCATAAAGAAAGGGCGCTGGGCTGGCAGGGGCAGAGGCGCGCTGTCGGGGTCGAGGCAGGTCGCACCGCGCCGATGCCGCTCCGCCAGAGACGCCCACGTATAGGACGGGCCGTCCAGCTCGCCTTCCAAGGTGCTGACTTCCAGAAGCGGGATGCCGCGCACGGCCTCGCGCAGGAAGGCCACGCGCAGGGCAAAGGGCAGAAGCCCGTCATGCGTTTTGTGCGGCGGCGACGCGCATGGCGTAAGGAGCACGCGCTCAAGGCCCAGCGCCTCGCCCACTTCCACGGCAAGGCGCAAATGCCCGTTATGCACCGGGTTGAACGTGCCGCCAAGGATGCCGACGCTCGGCACAGCCTCCAGAGTTAGCCCCATAAAATTATTTCCTCACCTGTCCTTCACCGAAAACCACGAACTTCGTGGTGGTCAGTTCCTGCACGCCCATCGGGCCGTAGGCATGGAGCTTCGAGGTGCTGATGCCGATCTCCGCCCCAAGACCGAGCTGGCCGCCGTCGTTGAAGCGCGTGGAGGCGTTCACCGCCACCATGGAAGCGTCGGCCTCGCGCAGGAAGCGCATAGCGCTGGGATGATGTTCCGTACAGATGATTTCCGTATGATTGGAGCCGTAGGCCGCGATGTGGGCGAGCGCCTCGTCCATATCGCGCACCACGCGCACCGCAAGGATGAGGTCGTGGAACTCGTGGCCGAGGTCTTCGGGCTTCTGCGGCACGGCCTTCTCGCCGAGCAGAGGCAGGGAGGCCTCGTCCGCACGGAATTCCACACCGGCCGCGCCCAGCTTCGCGCCTACCTGCGGCAGGAAGGCTTCGGCCACGGCCTCGTGCACCAGCAGGCATTCCAGCGCATTGCACACGCCGGGGCGCTGGACTTTGCCATTGTAAACGATTTCAAGCGCTTTTGCGAGGTCGGCACTAGCATCAACAAAGGCATGGCACACGCCCATGTAATGCTTGAGCACCGGCATGGTGGCCTGGCTGGTCACGGCGCGCACCAGCGTTTCGCCGCCGCGCGGGATGAGCACGTCCACATATTCCTCGAGCTTGCACAGCGCGGAAACGGCCTCGTGCGAGGTGATGTCGATGAACTGCACCGCGCCCTCGGGCAGGCCGGCTTCGGCCAGCGCCTCGCGCAGGAGCCCGGCCAGCACCACGTTGGAGCGCAGGGCTTCGCGGCCGCCGCGCAGGACGACGGCGTTGCCCGCCTTGAGGCAGAGGATGGAAGCGTCCACCGTGACGTTGGGTCGCGCCTCGTAGATCATGGCCACGACGCCCAGCGGAACGCGCATCCGCCCGACCAGCAGGCCGTTGGGCCTCTGCCACTGGGAGTCCATCGCGCCCACGGGGTCGGGAAGCTGGGCCACGTAGCGGCAGGCCCCGGCCATATCGGCAAGGATGGCGGGGGTGAGGCGGAGGCGATCCATGCGCGGGGCGTCCACCCCGGCGGCTTCGGCGGCGGCAAGGTCTTCAGCGTTGGCGGCCATGATGTCGGCTTCGCGGCTCTCGATGAGCGCGGCCAATGTTTCCAGCGCGCGGTTCTTGGCTTCAGGGCTGGCGGCGGCCATGCGGCGCGAAGCTTCACGCGCCTTCCGCCCTGCTTCGCGCACGGCCTCGAAGATGGCTTCGCCGCCCATGCCTGCGGGCTTGGCCGTTTCAGGGGCGGAAGAGGCCGGAGCCCCGCCGAACATATTGCGGAGGAAGCCGCAAAAACCGCTTGCTTTTTCCATAAACGTCTCTCCTTGGCGATGTGCCGTTCATCTGCCAGCATAAAACGCCGCGGCCTGCGGCGCAAGAGCCAAAGCGCACAAAACGCGCCGCATCCTTTAAATAGGCGAAACAAAAATGCGTGCGCCCGCGCCTGCCGGGGCTGAAATGTTTTGCAAGGGAAAAGCGAGCCCCCATAGCCGCTTTTCTTTTGACATTTATGTCAAACTCTACTAGCGTCCTTCCATTGGCGTGCAAGCGCCCCGAAACGAATATCACTCCAGCAGGAGAAGCATCATGTCCCAGCGTCCTACCATCAAGAAGCCCACTCCTCTTTCCGCCCCTGTTTCCCGCCCCGGAACCGACCCCATCATGGGCGGCAGTTCCGATCCTGTCATGGGCGGTGTGAACATCCCTCAGTTCACCAAGGACATGCAGGCCGAAATCAGCCCCGAGGCCGCTCCCCTGTGGAACTTCGTGACCAATCACGCCCCCAAGATCGCCGCCGCTGTGGTGAGCGTGGTCGTCATCTGCCTCGCCGTGGCCGGCTGGCAGTGGTATGAAGAGAAGACCCTGCTTGAAGCCCAGGGCCAGCTTGGCCGCGTCATCTCCATTCAGGACGCCTCCCGCCGCGCCGCCGCGCTGGAAGAATTCCTCGCCAAAGCGCCTTCCAAACTGGTGAACTCCGCCCAGCTCGAACTGGCCACCACCGCCATGGAGCTTGAAAACTTCGCCAAAGCCGCCGCCAGCTACGAGAAGGTGGCCAATGCCGAAGGCGACAATCCCCTTGGCTTCGCGGCCCGCATGGGTCAGGCTCAGGCCCTGATGCACGCCAAGAAGTACGCCGAAGCCCGCGGCATTTTTGAATCCGTGGTGCTTTCCGCCCCCGCCAACGTGAAGGCCGCCATCCACCAGCAGAGCGCCGAAGCCGCCGAATACGCTGGCGACATTCCCGGCGCTGTGGCCTCCCTCGAAAAGGCCATTGCCGCCCTCGCCCCCACCGATCAGGAAGGTGCGGCCTTCTTCCGCGCCCGCATCGCCAAGCTCACGAAGTAACAAGGCTGGAGGGCATCATGCCTCACCCCCACGACCTCGCCCCCAACAGCGATGTGAGCCCCTGGCTTGAGACACTGCGCCTCATGGCCAGCGAGATGGGCCCCAAGCGCCCCTTCCAGACGAGCCTCACTTCCCTTCTGCGCAAGCTCTCGGAACGGCACGGCTTCCTTCGCCCCCACCTCGTCCTCTTCGACCCCGAGACCGGCATGCTGCGCCTCAGCCTTGCCGACGCCCAGCCCCGCGAGAAGCACGGCGGCTATGCTCCCGGCGTGGGCGTGACGGGTCAGGTCTTCGCCACGGGCCGTTCGGTCATCGTGGAGAAGCTGAAGGGCGACAAGCTCTTCCTCAGCCTGCTTTTCGAGCGCTCGGAAGAGGAGATGGAACGCCTTTCCTTCATTTCGGTCCCCATCCTTGCCCCGATGGGCGACGGCCCCTTCGCCGCCCGCGAAGTCATCGGCACGCTGAACGCCGACACCGCCTTCGTTTCCCGCGAAGACCTTGAACAGCGCCGCCTGTTCATGGAAGTCGCCGCCGCCATGATCGCCAACGAGGCCGCCTACCTGCAGGAAGATCTCGGCCGCCAGCGCCGCCTGCCCTCCCAGCGCAGTGCCGAAGCCAGCGGGAGCGCCCCGGCGGACGACACCTTCGTGGCCCAGTCCAAGGTCATGCGCCATATCCTCGAGCAGGTGGCGCATATCGCGCAGGGCCGTGCGCCCGTCCTGCTCTGCGGCGAGCCCGGCGTGGGCAAGGAACGCCTTGCGGAACGCATCCACGCCTCGAGCCCGAGGAGCGACATCCCTATGGTCGTCTGCCACTGCGGCGCCATTCCCCCGGAACGCCTGCTCAGTGAGCTCTGCGGCTACCAGAAGGGCGCGTTCCTCGGCGCGATGCAGACCCAGAAAGGCCTGTTCGAGCAGGCCAACACCGGCACGATCTTCCTTGACGCCGTTGAGACCCTCTCTCCGGCGGCCCAGGAGGCGCTGCTCCGTCTGGTGAAGGAGCATCGCGTCCTGCGTCAGGGCGGCTCCGAACCTGTCCCGGCGGACGTTCGCGTCATCGCGGCGACCAGTGCTTCCCTCGAAACACTGGTGGATCAAGGCCGCTTCCTGCGCGAACTGTATGAGCGCCTGAACGCCTGCGCCCTGTACATACCGCCCCTGCGCGAACGCCGCGAAGACATCGTGCCGCTGGTCGAATACCTGCTCAAGCGCATCTCCGGCAGCAGTGAGGATCAGATCAAGCGTATCTCCTTCCCGGCGCTCGAACTGCTCACCCGCTATTTCTGGCCCGGCAACATCTCCGAACTGACCAGCTCGCTTCACCGTGCGGCGCAGTACTGCGAGGATCAGGTGATCCGCGCCGGAGACCTGCCGCCCTCGCTCCAGACTGCCGAAAGTTCGGCCACCGAAGCCGGACTCTCGCTGGGCGACGCCGTGACCCGCTTCGAGAAGGAACTCCTCGTGGACGCGCTCATCAAGGCCGGGGGCAATATGCTCAAGGCCGCCCGCGACCTGAAGTCCAGCTACCGCATCGTGAACTACAAGGTCAAGAAATACGGCATAGACCCGCATCAGTTCGTGTACAAGAATAGAAGCCTCTGATCCGAAGGGGCCGCCGGATTCACCGGCCACCTGTGACAAAAGCCCGACCTCTGAGCAGAGGCCGGGCTTTTTGCGCTTTGCGGCGCGAGGGAGACGCCGTTCCAAGCGGCAGATACGGCACTGCCGTATCAGTGAACAGCCCCCAGTGGCTGGGGCTGACCGCCGCCGCAGAGGTCAGTGTACGGCGGCGGTCGTGCTCCGCAGGCTTGCTACTGGAGCAGGGAAAGCTGGCGGGAATTTCTTCTGCGGCGGGAAATACGGTTCACGGCAAGCGGCATATTTTCAAGGGCTTCCGCCTGTTCTGCCAGAGCTTCAAGATTGCTGCAGGCGAGTGCCATGAGCGCGGGATTGAAATTGTCGGTATTCAGGGAACCGAGGAAGGAACGCACACTGCGGATATCGTCGCTCATTGCCATGATAAGACTCCTGTGAAACTCAGGTTGATTTTTTGATTGCCGTTGTTCTGTGCACGATTCCCTTCTTGCATTTTGCATTTATTTTGTCAACTAAAAATTTATAAATTTCTCTTAAATTACTTTTTTAATTTTTGGTTGACTTTCCTTTTTCCCTCATCTAAACCAAAGGTATGAACAATACTTCGCCAGATACTCTCGATCGTCTGCTTCAGGGTGCCGGTCTCCGGCGCGACAGCCAGCTTGCCGAACTGCTCGGGGTCTCCCCGCAGGCCGTGAGTCAGGCACGCCGCAAGGGGCGCATCCCTGACGGCTGGGTTCTTAAGGTGGCCGCGCAATTCGGCCTTTCCACCGACTGGGTCTTCTTCGGCAAGGGGGATGGGCCAGATTCCGCCGCGGCGGAACGCACCACGCCGTCCCGCGCCGAGGCACAGCGGGCCGATGCCGATCTGCGGCGTTCGCGCGGGCGCAGTTTCTACATCGAAGCCCCGGCAGGAAGCGACGACAATGTCGATATCGTCATGGTTCCGCTGGTGGGCGCACGCCTTGCCGCCGGGCGTGGAAGCCTGGAGACCGGCGCGGATGTGCAGTCCTATTTCTCCTTCCGTTCCGACTGGTTATGCCGCAAAGGCGACCCGGACAAAATGGTCCTTATGAAGGTCTGCGGCGACAGCATGGAACCGGATATCCGCCACGGCGACATGGTGCTGGTGGATCAGAGCAAAACGCAGATCTACGGCCACGCCATCTACGCTATGGGCATCAATGAGGAAATCTACGTGAAGCAGGTAGAGACCCTGCCCGGCGGGACCCTCGTCCTGCGAAGCCGCAACCCCGAATACGAGCCGATTCGCGTCGATCTCAACGGCGACCTCGCCGACTCCGTGCGCGTCATCGGCCGCGTCATCTGGTGCTGTAGGGAAATTTAAGAGGCGGGGGAGGAGGCGGGAGGGCCCCCTTTCTGGAGAAAGGTGTGCCCTCCCACCTCCTCCCCCGTACCCCCTCCACCCTCCCCGCCAAAGACTTTCATTTGGCAGGTGAAGGGGCTCTGGCTGTTTCGCCATTTCTCCTTGGCAGGCATTCTCCGCTTGCGCGACTTCAAGGCATTCGAGGCAAAGGTTTTCAGGAAGACGGGGCTCACGGGTCTGCGCGGCGTCGGCAAAGACCCAAGGAAGAAAATCTGAGGGAGCCTGCGAAATACGGTGAACTTCCCTGTTCACGAGCGGCGGGCATGAAAAAAGGCGGCCTTTCGGTCGCCTTCAACGTATCGTGAACTATCTGTAATATGGATGGGTTAGGACAGCATGGCCGAGCGCTCGATGCTCGAGACCGCGTGTTCGATCTGATTGCCGAGGGAAGAACGGCGGCTCATTTCGCGTTCCACAGCGGTGATGCCCTTGATGACCGTGGAATGCTTGCGGTTGAAGCGGTCGCCGATCTCTTCGAGGGTGAGGTCGGTATGCTTGCGGAGCAGAAAGAAGGCGGTATTGCGGGCCACCACAAGGTTCTGGCGGCGCGACTTCGAGGAAAGCTGGGCGGGGGTGAGGTCGAAACTGCGGCACACCAGGCTCACCACGTCGTCGAGGCTCAGGCTGGGGCTGGTGCGGGCCACGGCGCGGATCACGTCCATCGCCATTTCTTCGCTCACGGTATGGCCGTTGAACTGGGCCTGCAATTTAAGGTTGTGCAGGCAGCTTTCCAGCAGGCGTACGTCGCCGGAAAGGCGGTCGGCCAGCAGGTCGGCCACACGGTTGGGCAGGACCATGCACTGGCGGCGGGCCTTTTCCTGAAGGATATGCAGGCGGGTATCGCGGTCGGGGCGTTCCATGCCGGTCACGAAGCCGGAGCAGAAGCGCGAAACGAGCTGGGAATCCACACCGTTCAGATCTTTGGGCGCGAAAGAGCTGGTAAGCACCACGCGGCCGCCGCGCGACTGCATGGCCTTGATGGTGTTCAGCAGTTCTTCCTGCGTACCTTCCTTGCCGCGCAGGAAATGCACGTCTTCCAGCAGAAGCATATCGAGTTCGCGGAAGCGCTCCTTGAATTCGTCCATAGCCTTGAAGCGGCTGGCGTGGATGAACTGCGAGGTAAATTCTTCGGCCGTCAGGTATTCCATGCGCACATGGCGATTGGCGGCTTCCATGCTCAGGGCGCGGCCCACGGCCTGCGTGAGATGCGTTTTGCCAAGGCCTGCACCAGCGCTGAGGAACACCATTTCCACGGGCGAACTGGCCTCGAGAATATTGGTGGCCGCGGCATGGGCGAGCTGGTTGCAGGGGCCGACGACGAAATCGTCGAAGGAGTGCTTGAAGCCGTGCAGGGCGCTGGCCGGATTGAAGGCGCGCACACGGGGCAGGCCGATGGGCAGATCGAGCTGACGGCCGCGCGACACCAGCACACCCGGAGCCGTGGGGATGGACTTGGCCAGCTCTTCGGCGTTCACGGGCTTGGGCATTTCGGCCTTGGCGCGGCTCGCGGAGGCGCTGACCACCAGCCTGGGCGCAGAGCCCAGCACAAGACGTGCGGCTTCCACAATGGCCTGCGTGAACTGATCGCGCACCTGCGACGCCATGAAATCATTGGCGGCGGTAAGACGCAGCTCCCACTCGTAGGTGGGCGCGGCCACAAGCAGGCCCTGAGCGCTTTCGCGTTCAGGGGCGAGCTGCACAAGGCGGCCCTTCAGCGGTTCAAGGAAAATCTTGAACTTGCCTTCGGGCAGCATATGGCGCAGTGCGTCGAGTATGTCGGACCAGTTCTTTTTCATAACGAGGATTGTCTATCGAAGATGGGGGGAAAATACCATCGGAATGAGACGAAAATCGGTACTATGCCGGATTCGCTTTCTCCACAGCGATGGGCAGGGGCAAATACCTATCATGCTTGAAAATATTTTCAAGGCGCCATAAATAGGCTATTTTATGGATAACATACTGATTCCTTTGCTGATACCAGAGAAATAATATTTTTTTATTTTTTTCTTTGGAAAATTTTCCACAGACTAGCCTTCGATTTTCTTAAAAATTCGAAGAAATACTCCTTTTTTTGAGCTTGACAGCATTGGTCCATCAAGGGCGTATCCGCCTTGGAGCAGTCCCGGGGCCCTGCATCCGCTGTTCATGCGGCCTTGCGGGAAATGTGACCGCCAGCACAGCTTTTAGAATTCGACTGCCTCGCCGTGTTATTCTTTTAAAGAAAAGGAAAGTCCCTTCCCCATCCCACGCCGCAACAGTGTGCGCACCATTCCCTTCCCTCCAAAAAAATATCTCCGCACTGGTTGACTTTGAAATCCATTTTCATTATCTAAGAAGACAAGCGCCATCGGCGTACTTTTTTCGTCAGGATTTTCTATTGAAATAGAATTTCTTTTTCAAAAAAATCCTCCCCCCTTCCCACCTCCTGCCAGCAGTCCGTATCGGCGGCCTGCCTGCCGCTTCGGACTTCGAAGCCCCCGCCCCCCGGGCTTCCTTCCCCATCCCCTGTTTCCAAGAAGGTTTCCATGTCTCCCATCAATCTCCGCATGCTCGTTCCCGGCCAGAAAGCGAACATCCTGAAAATCAACGCCATGGGCGAACTCGGCCGCCGCATCCGCGATATGGGCCTCGTGCCCGGCACGCAGCTCGAAGTCATCGGCAAGGCCCCGCTCCGCGACCCCGTGGCCCTGCGCATCGAAGGTACGACCATCGCCCTCCGCAACAGCGAGGCCGATCACATCATGGTGGAGGTTATGGAATGAGCCAGAACTGCCCGCACTGCGGCCGCAACGACGCCATCTGCGCCCAGTTCACCGAAGAACAGAAGAAAAACGGCATCCGCATAGCGCTGGCCGGCAACCCCAACTGCGGCAAGACCACGGCCTTCAACTTCTACACGGGTTCGCGCCAGCACGTGGGCAACTACCCGGGCGTGACCGTGGAAAAGAAGGAAGGCTGGGCCCAGCACCCCGAACACAAGGTGCTCATGGTGGACCTGCCCGGCACGTACTCGCTCACGGCCTATTCCATGGAAGAGATCGTGACCCGCGAAGTGCTGGCCCCTGCCGACGAGGCCGCACGCCCCCGCGCCGTTATCGACATCATAGATTCCGCCACCTTGGAGCGTTCCCTCCTGCTGGCCGTGCAGATACGCGAGCTGGGCCTGCCCGTGGTGCTGGCCTGCAACATGATGGACGAGGCCCGCAAGGTGGGCATGATCATCGACCTCGAACGCCTTGGCAAGCGCTTCGGCGCCCGCGCCTGCGCCACCGTGGCCAGAAGCGGCGAAGGCCTGCCCGAGGCCCTTGCCGTGGCCATTGAGGAAGCCCAGAAACCCTGCGAAGCGCTGACCATCAGCTACGGCCCGGACCTCGACCCGGTGCTCCTTGAAATGAGCGCCCTCATCGAGGAGCGCGGCATCCTTACCGACCGCTACCCCGCCCGCTGGACTGCCGTGAAGATACTTGAAGGCGACAGCGCCGTGCGCGCCCAGGTGGAAGACAGGGACGCCGAGGCCGCCCGCATCATGGCCGCCAAGCGTGCCGAACTCACCGCGCACCTTTCCGCCACGCACGACACCACGCCCGACGCCGTGATCTCCGACTACCGCTACGGCTACATCAACAGCGTGCTCAAGGACGGCGTGATCCGCAAGGACAATACGCGCTCCCGCCTCGCCATTTCCGACGCCATCGACAAGGTGCTCACGCATATGCTCCTCGGCCCTGTCTGCATGCTGGGCGTACTGTACTTCATGTTCTGGGCCACCTTCGAGCTGGGCTCGTACCCGCAGGGCTGGGTGGAGGATTTCTTCACCTTCCTCGGCGAGATGCTGGCTGTGGCCATCCCCGAAGGGCTTTTGCAGTCGCTGGTGGTGGACGGCATCATCGGCGGCGTGGGCGGCGTGCTGAGCTTCGTGCCCCTCATCATGATCATGTTCGTGTTCGTCTCCTTCCTCGAGGATTCCGGCTATATGGCGCGCATGGCCTACATGCTCGACCGCGTGATGCGCCTTTTCGGCCTGCACGGCTCGTCGGTCATGCCCTTTATCATCGCTGGCGGCATTGCCGGCGGCTGCGCCATCCCGGGCGTCATCGCCACGCGCACCATGCGTTCCGAAAAGGAGAAGATGGCCACCATGCTCACCCTGCCGCTCATGAACTGCGGCGCGAAGATCCCGGTGTTCCTCATGCTCACTGCGGCCTTCTTTGCCGAGGATCAGGCGGCCATCATGTTCTGCATCACGCTTTCGGGCTGGGCGGCGGCGCTCATCGCGGCCCGCATCCTGCGCTCCACCATCCTGCGCGGCGAATCCACCCCCTTCGTGATGGAACTGCCACCCTACCGCCTGCCCACCCTGCGCAGTGTCGTTCTGCACACGTGGGAACGCGGCTGGATGTACATCAAGAAGGCCGGCACGGTCATCCTCACCATTTCGGTGGTGCTCTGGGCGGCGCTGACCTTCCCCACGCTCTCCGACGAACAGGCCGCGCCCTACGAACAGCGCCTTGAACTCATCGACACCCAGCTCTCGGCCGTGAACATGGAGGCCGAAAGCCTGAAACAGCGCCTTGAAGTCCTCGAAAAGGACAGCACGCCCGAAGCCAGTGCCGAACGCGGCGAAGGCCTTGCCAAGGCCAAGGAACTGTATTCCCGCGCCATCGAACTGGAAGAAGAGAAGTCTGCCGTGCAGAACGATCTGGCTTCCGCCGAGACCCGCAACACCGTGGGCGGCCGCTTCGGTCTCTTCGTGGAACCCTTCTTCGCGCCCCTCGGCTTCGACTGGCGCACCGACGTGGCCCTGCTGGCCGGTGTGGCCGCCAAGGAAGCCGTCCTCTCCACCATGGGCACGGCCTATTCCATCGGCGAAGTCGACCCCGAGGAAGCCGAATCCCTTGGTCAGCGCCTCGCCGCCGACCCGGGCTGGAGCAAGACCACGGCCCTTGCGCTCATGCTCTTCGTGCTCATCTATTCGCCCTGTTTCGTGACCCTCGTGGTGCTCAAGAACGAGGCGGGCGGCTGGCGCTGGCTCTTCTTCAGCATGGTGTTCAACACGGGCCTTGCCTACTGCGTGGCCTACATCGGCACCCTTGTGGGCCGTGTGCTCTGGGGATAACGCGCCGAACCGGCAAAGGCCGGACCCTGAACTGACAGCCTGAAACGAGGCCTCCGGGAAACCGGAGGCCTTTTCTCTTCATAAGGAAGAAAGGCCGGATGCGGAGTTCGGGCGTGCCCCCTTGCCCTCGCCCCCCGGCAATGCTAACGTGCTCCGGGGAGGGAACATGTCACCCATCATCTCGGCACTCTTCACCATTTTCGGCATCATGGGCTTCGGCTTCCTTGCGGAGCGCCGCCAGCTTTTCCCGCAGGCCATGGGCCTTTGCCTGAACCGCTTTGTCTACTGGGTGAGCCTGCCCGCCCTGCTCTTCACGCAGATGTGCACCATACCCATGGACGCAGGCACGCGCGCCCTTGTGTGGGGCGGGCTTGCGGCCTCGTTCCTCGGCTACGGCGCGTTCTACATGCTGTTCTCCGCCGGACTGCGCCGCAACGGACCGGAAGCCACCCTGCGCTCCCTTGCCGTGAGCTTCCCCAACGCGGCCTTCTTCGGCCTGCCCTTTATCATGATGGTCTATCCGGGGAGCGAAGCCGCCATCAACGCCAATATGCTCTGCGCCCTGCTCTACACCGGCGTGAGCATCACGGCGGACGTGTCGCTCGAGCTGTTCCGGGGTGCAAGGATGCGTGCCGAACAGGGCCTTGCCGCCGACAGCGCGGCCCGTTCCGCCACCTTCCGGCGCATAGGCCGCGAACTGGCACGCAACCCCATGCTTCAGGCCTCGCTGGCCGGGCTGGTCATCGGCATGGCGGGCCTTCCCCTGCCGGAAGCCGTTCTGCGCATCAGTTCCATGCTGGGCTCCACCTGTGCGCCGCTGGCCCTGTTCAGCATGGGCATGGCCCTTGCCGCCCAGATCTCCGGCGCGCTCGGCCCCTTTTCCCTGCGCGAGTCCCTCCTGCCCCTTTCGCTCATCGCCGTGGGCAAACTGCTCATCTACCCCCTGCTGGCCTACGCCGTGATGAGCCTTGCGGGCTGTTCGGGCGTCATGCTGGCCTCGGCCACCGTCACCTTTGCCATGCCCGTCGCCGTCATGGTCTATATCCTTGCGGAGCGCGACGGTTCCTGCGTGGCCGAAACCTCCATGTCGGTGGTCAGCACCACGCTCCTTTCGCTGTTCACGCTTCCCCTTGTCATGGGGGCGCTCTCGCTGGTGGGCCTGTACTAGCGCCCCTCCTTTGCCTTATCCGCTTCAAGTACCTGCACCGAGGCCGTCAGCCCCACGCGCAGTTCCACCTCGGGCGGCCATTCCTTCAGCCGCACCCGCACGGGGAAGCGCTGGGCAAGGCGTATCCAGTCGAAGGTAGGGGAAACGCGCGGCAGAAGCTGAGGGCCGAGTTCGCCGTCACTGCGCTCGATGCCTCGCCCCACGCTTTCCACCACGCCTTCCAGCGGCCTGTGCGGCCACGCCATCAGCGTTACGCGGGCGGGTGCGCCCTCGCGTATCTGCGGCAGATGCGTCTCGCGGAAGTAGCCGACAACGCGGAAGGAATCGCGCACGGCCAGCGCGAACAGGGCTTCCCCGGCCTTCACCGTACTGCCGTGATGCAGGCCGCTCTCGACCACCCATCCCCCGGCCGGGGCCCGCACGTCGCGCCGCTCCCTCCCGTCGAAGGAGCGCACCGAGAACAGAACGTCGCCCTCGCGCACCTCGGCGGAGCTTCGCACGGCCACCCCTTCCGCCGTGCCGGACAGCGGCGAGGCCACCAGCACAAGGTCGGCCTGCACAAGGCCGTCGCGCGTCCACGGGTCGCGCATCTCGCTTTCGTAGAGCGAGCGCATCAGCCACAGGGCCGAGGCGGCCAGCAGAAGGAACAGGGCCATCCCGAGCCACGATTTGCCTTTTTCCATCACATCCCCCAGCGGAAAAGCGTGCAGGCGTACAGCGCGAAGAAAAGGAGCATGGCCCACTGACGCCCGGGCAGTTCCAGCCCGCAGAGGCCGAAAAGCCGTGACGTGAGCGGAACGAGCACGCTGGCCCCGGCAAAGGCGGCCAGCCACGGCGAAAGGAAAACACCGAAGAACGCCAGTTCGTGCGGCATGGAGTCCTCCTCTGCTTGGCGGCAGAACGCCGCGACAGACTGTTATCCCGCAGGCCTGCTCCCGCCGGAAAGGCCGAAGGCCAGCGTGGCGGCCAGCGCCGCGCACAGAAGCCCCACCCCGCCGGAAAGCAGGCCTTGCGGCCCGAAGTGTTCGCCGCCCATGCCCGACAGCACGAAAACCGGCACGAGCAGGCCCATGCGCGCCATGCCCTGTTCCGGCGTAGGGAAGGCCCACGCCATGGCGAAGGCAAGGCCGAATATCACCACGGCAAGGTCGCCGAAGCCGTTCAGCGCAGGGAGCACCACACAGTACAGGGCCAGCGCCCCGGCCACGCCCGCCGCAAAGGAGAACAGGAGCTCCCACACGGCAACACGCCCCGTCATGAAGCCCAGCAGTATCAGCAGGGCGGCGATTTCCATAAACAGGGCGCTTTGCAGGCCTGCGGGGTCGAAGTTCTGCCACAGCAGGGTGGCAAAGGCCAGCGCGGCAAAGGCCTGGAGCCCGGCGCGCACCTTGTCCCGCAGGACTTCGCGGACGCGCTCGTCTGCGGGCAGGCTGAGGAGCTCGTCGAGCACGCCTTTGCCGAAGCCGGGCAGTTCGCGTATCTCGCGGCTTGCCGCCTGCGGCCGGAAGCAGAGCGCACAGAGCGTGTAGGCCGCAATACCCGCGAGGTTTTCTTCCATGCGGGCGCAGGCCATGCGGAACGGGGCTTCGCCGTGCGACTGCGCCACGGCCAGCACGGCCATCAGGGCTGTGGAATAGTAGAAATAGCTGTAGGAAGAGCCGCGCATGAGCATGACCAGCAGCGCCAGCAGAACACCGCAGGCCAGCAGCAGGGAAAGCCGCGCCTCGCCGAAGCAGGCCAGCACGGCCATGCCTGCGGCGGCCCCGGCCACGGTTCCGGCCATGCGCCACAGGCCCTTCTGCAGGCTCTGCCCCTGCGCGGAAAAACTGAGCACCATTGCCGCAATGCCCGCCCAGTAGGGCCGCTCCAGATGCAGGGCGTAGGCCAGCCAGAACGCCAGCGTGATGGACGAGGCCGACAGCAGGGCCGTGGCAAAACGGGACGCAAGGGGCATTCCTCCACCTCCTGCCCCGAGGGTAGAAGGCAAGGCGTTGTTTTACCATGATTTTGTTGGGATGGGGGAGTGACGCAAGGCGGGTTCAAGGCGTCCGCTCTTTCGAGAGCGTCCGCCTCTTGGGGGCGGGGAAGGAACGCAGAAGTTTGCTTGCTCACTACCCTCTAAGGCCGGGCTTTGCCCTTGGCCTCGAGTCACGGGTACGGCCTGCGGGAAGTGGTGTTCAAGGAAATATTTTCCAGGGTCTTGGAAAATCTGCCGATTTTCCGCTTTCCGCGCTTCGCGCGGTGAGGAAGAAAAGGCATCCTGAAATGCCGTTCGCTCGAAGCCGCCCGGGCTCACGCCCTTCTGGCGGCTTTGTCGCTCACTTGGCTTTTGACCACCAGATGACGCCGCCCTCGCCCGGGCCTCTCATCGGGCCTTCGGCCCTCCCGAGGCCCTCAGCTTCGGCTCGGCTGTCGGGCACGCCTTCGGCGGCCCTCCTACCTAAAGCATCACACCGCGCCAGACTGCGGAAGGGGAAGTTGAGCGTTGGGCCGGACTGCGCCTTGCACCGATTGAGCTTCGAGCAGAGGCCGCCTAGCACCTTGGAGCGTTGGGCGAAGGGCATTGTCCCCCTCCCCCCCGGGGGACACAAAAGGGGGAGCCTTTTCCAGACTCCCCCTTTTCTCATATCCTCAGCATCCCGCCCATGCCCAGCGGCGAATACACTTCCGGCATGATGCCGTCGGCCTCGCCGCCCACGGGGGCCGCGCCCCCTTCCGGCAGAACACTCACCTGCTTCACCACCGACGTCAGCGGCGGCAGGGCCAGCCATTCCTTCCACCAGCGCAGGGCCTTGATGAACAGCACCAGCCTGTTCTCGAAGGCAAGGTAGGGCATTTCGCCCCACAGTTCGACGTGCATGGTGAACATGGCGCGCTCCTCGTCCAGCGAGATGGTCGCGCCGCCGGTCTGGAGGCCAAGGCTGTTGGCGGCAAGCAGGCTCGGCACGGCGTCTTCACGGTGCAGGGCCGAACCGAGGTCGGCAAAGATCCACAGCGAATCGCCCGCCATTTCGAACTCCACCACGTCGCCGTCGAAGGCGGCGCGGCAGGTTCCGGCGGGGCTCAGTTCCAGCGTCGTGCCAAGGGCATGGCCCAATTCCTTGATAAGCTCGTGTGCGTTCATGGCGTTTCTTCCTCTCCGATGCTGGAGGCTATCTTCTCGATGAAATACTGTGCGGCAAGTTCGCGCAGGGCGGCTTCACGGCCCTCCGAACCCGGGGCGAGGGAGTCCAGCTCTCCGCGCAGGGCACGGGCCTTTGCCGCGGCTTCGGCGGCTATGCGGCCCAGCTCTTCGGCTTTCTTGGCTTGCATGGAAGGCATGAAGCGGTAGATATCCAGAAAGTTTTCCAGGGAATACTCGGTCACGGCCAGCAGTTCGTCCAGCGCCATGCCGCCGAGTTCCTCGGGCGTGAATATCATGCGCTGGGCGTCGGCGTGCTGTACGCCGAGGGTCTGGTACACGAAATGCAGGTCTTCGAAGGCCACGTTCCGTTCCGCAAAGGCGCGGCGGATGAGCGTGGGCAGGCAGGCGTAGCCCATATCCGCACAGCGCACGAAGAACACCGGCAGGCGCAGGCGGGCGTCCTCACGGGCGGCGGCGCGCCAGCGTTCCTTGAGTTCTTCCGAAACCGGGAGCGTGTCCACCGAGGCGAGGAGAGCGGCGCGGGCCTGATCGAGGGGAAAGGGGGCGAGTTCCCCCGCGTTGAGTTCTTCTTTCATATCCTATCCCTGCCGGGTCATATCGTTGAGAAGGGCTATCACGGTAGCGGCCTGGCCGTATCTGGCCTGCGCCTGCACGTAGGCGGGCGTCTCCGGCCTGACGCGGGAAAATTCCCGCCCTATCAGACTCATTTCTTCTTCCATCTGATCCATCAGAGCATTGCCGCGCTCAGGGGCAAGCCTGCCCCTCAGAGCCGGGTTCAGATCCATGAACATACCGAGGCTGTAGCTCTGTATGCTGGAAAGCTCGTCCGACCCCATGCCGGCAAGCGTGGTCGGACTGAAGGTGACATGGCTGGCGCTGTCGTACTGCATGGCCAGTCTGCGCACCGCATCGAGCAGGACGCTGTCGTCCTCACCGGCCTCGATGGCGCGGAGCAGAGGCGCGGCGTACATGCCCTGAGCGGTGCGGGAACAGCGTTCGAAGAAGAAAGGCAGCTTCAGTTCGGAGCGCTTGAGCACGGCCTCCTTCAGTTCCGCCCTGTAGTCGGCGCTGAGGCCGGGCAGGCCGTCCACGCTCTGGTAGAGCGCGCCCTTGCGGGAAGCGAAGCGTTCCGCCATGCCTTCGTAGAGCTGTATCATCTCTTCTGCTGAAGGAAGGACGGCAAGCGACTGGGCCGGGTCCTTCAGGATGTCGATCCAGTCGCTCCGCTGGTAGTTGAAGGCACTGCCGCGCAGTATGCCCGCAGTGTTGAGGCGCTCCCGCACGTCGTCTTCGGGGAGGCCCGTGGCCTCGGCCATGCGGCGGAACAGGTAGCGTTCGCCTGCCGCCCACGCCCGGCTGGAGTCGGCAAAGAAGCGGAGCATGGGGGCGAAGTCGTCCAGCCCGGCCAGAGCGTCGCGCACGGCCTGCGGGCCGTTGGCGCCGGACAAGGCCTCGACCAGTTCGGGGTGTCTCTTGAAGAGGGCCAAGAGGGCGTCGTCCACGTTTTCCCTGTGGGTGAAGGCATGAGTGCCTTCGATATCCGCCTGTTCGAGGCGTTCGGCAATGGTCTGGCGCGCCACGACATCGGCGGCCACGCGGTTCATGAGGCGGCCTGCCAGCCCGGCGAACCCTTCGGGCGAGAGCGCCTCGCCGCTGTTCTCCACGGCTTCGCGCAGGAGATTGGACAGCTTCGGCCCGCTGAAGGGATAGGCCTGCATGAAGTCTGCGGGCAGGGCCACGCCGGGGAAGCGGTTGCGCACCTCGACCTCGGCCTGCCGGAAGGCCTGAAGGTAGGCCGCGGGCAGGTCCTCGGGCTTCCCTACACCGGCGGCAAGCCGGGCGTTGTCCGCAAAGGCGGCATCGAAGGCCTCGATGAGCCTGAAGGTGCGCACGGCACTCTTGAAATTACGGGCCATATCGACCCCGGCCCCGCTGTTCGCCTGCATCACCCTGTCGGGCTGCTGGCGCAGTTCGGCAAGGAAAGAGGGCTTCGCGCTCATGGCCTGACGCAGATCGGGCGCCATGTCCAGCAGGACCTGCATGGCGAAATGGAACAGATCGCTCTGGCCGTCCGGCCCGAGTCTGCCCCACATCTCCGCGCCGGAGAGTGCGACTCCGCGCCTTTCCATATACAGGCCAAGGGAGGAGAGCGCCGCGTAGAAGCCTTCCGCATCGCCCACGTTGTTCATGAGCGGGCCGAGGTGCCCCATGGTCCTGCTGATATCGCGGGCCAGCGCCACGGCGTTTTGCAGGAAGTCGGCAGAAGACGCCCGGGAATCGACCAGCACGGCCGCCTTCCACAAGGCGGCCAGCTGCGGCGAAAGGCCGAATCCGTCCACGGCGTAGAACGCGGCAGTGAGCTTTTCGGTGAACTCTTCGGCCTTGGCGGAGTAGAGGCCGGGCAGATCGGCAAGGGCCGGAGCTTCGCCGTCCTGTGCCGCAGGTTGGAACTGGCGCAGAGCCTTTGCGAAATTCTCAAGCTGGGCGGCCATGCGTTCGCGTACCTCTCCGGCGCTGAAGCCGAAGTTGGCGGCCAGCGTGTCCACCGCCTGCTCGAAGGCGGCATTCCGGGATCTTTCCTGCACAACGAGGGATTGCCCGGCAAAGACGAGGGCATCGATATCGGCCTCGAACTCGGCAAGCGCCCTCTGCGCCATGGCAGGATTTTCAGCGGCTTCGAGCTCGGCAGGCAGGCCGGGATTCGCCTCCAGCAGGCCCTTGAGCACGTCGGCACGGCCCTGTTCGGAAAGCGGCACGCCGGTATTTTCGGCCTTGAGGCGGACGATGTCCAGCGCACAGGCTTCGGCCGCAGCGCGGTTCAGGGCGGCGCGCAGCCTTCCGGCAAAGGCGGCAGGCGTCATCGCTTCTTCCGTGCCCGCCACCGCAGCCGCCACGGCTTCGGCCACGGTCTGCCCGGAGGCGAGCTTCATGCCCATGATATCCGCGGGAAGCCCGTCGGGGTAGCTGGCCCGCACAGCGGCCTCGGCCTGACGGAGGGCGGCAAGGAAGGGCACGGGCATCTTGCCGGGGTCGCCTATGCTGGCGGCAAGGACGGCCTTGTCCACGCTTCTGGTCTTCAAGGCCAGAACGAGATACACCGACACTTCGGCGGGGATATTGACGCGCTCGTCCATGCTCGCCAAGTCTTTACCCGCCCTGACTTCCATGTCGGCAAGGAGGGCCGCATCGCTTTCGAACGCGGTACGGAACGCGGGAATACGGTCGAGCAGGGCCTTGAGGGCATGGAAGCGGGCCAGCCCCTTTTTGTCGCCGTCAAGTCCACGCCAGTCATGCACCTGCTTCAGAGCTATGTCCACCGAAAGGCTCAGGCTATGCAGGGCGGCGTAGGCGGTATCGGCATCGGGCCTGCCGGAGCGGAACAGTTCCTCTATGCCCGCCACCTTGTTTTCCTCCACGCGGGAAGCCACGGCCACGGCGTTCCGGAACGTGTCGGGGTCGTTCAAGGTCTTGTCGGCCAGAACGCGTTCCTTCCAGTAGGCCTTGAGCCCGGGGCTCACCTCGAGTTCGTCTGCCGAACGCAGGAGCTCCACCTTCCTGCGTATCAGGCCGTCGGCCTTCTCCATGCAGGCCTGCCGCATGGCGGCTTCCGGCGTCCCCATCTCGGGCTCTGCGTCGTCGAGCTGTATGCTGAGCTTGCCAAGGTTCAGGTGCAGGCCCATCTCTTCCGCAGAAACGCCGCAGGCCTCGGCCAGCACCGCGACGGCGTGATCCTGCGCGGCCTTCCTGCTGGCAGAAAAGCTCGTCACGTGGGCGGCGAAGGCTTCGATATCGGCCCTGAAGGCGCGGAGCACGCTGGCTGTGCCGTAGCCCTGCACGTCGTCGCCGAGGGCGCGGGCAAGGTCGGAGTTCCTTTCCAGAAGGAGGGCGGCCATGTCGGCAAGGTCCGCTTCGGCATGGCCGAGGGCTTCGCAGGCGCGGCCGAGTTCCTGCTGCAGGGCCGCCTTGCGCATGAAGGGGATGCCCTTTTCGACCACGAGGGCCTTGAGCTGTTCGGGGCTGGCCTCGTCCGCCATCTGCGCGAGGGCGGCCTTCACGGCGCTGCGCACGTCGCGGGCGGAAGGCAGGTCACCAAGGCTGGCGGCGCCCTCGGGCAGTACGGTGCCGAAGCGCGTCCGGAGCTCAGCCACGGCCTCTTCCACGGCGGACTCGTAGGCGGGCGAAGGGAAGCCCGCGCCGGACTGCACGGCCCTGCCGATGGCCTCGTTGGCGTAGGCGGCGGTGGTCAGGCGGCTCACGGCCTGCTCGCGCAGGTTCTGGGCGTTGAGCTTCTCGGCCTTATGGCCTATGGCGATGACGCCTTCGGACACCCCGAGCGTGACGATACCGCCGAGGACACGGCCGATGACATAGGCGGCCTGCTGGCCCTGCGTGCGGGCAAGGCGGCGCTCCTGATACGGCAGGACTTCGAAGCGCTGTACCACGTCGGTGATGCGCTGCCTTAGCGCCGTTCTGGCCTGCGTGGAAAGTTCGGGCTGGTTCGGAGCCTGAGTGCCAACGGCGTTGGCGGCGTTATGCACGGCATGTATCTGCGGCATGACAATTTCCTTGGCTAAATGTGGACGTTGCAATGGAATTTGCAAGAACTGTGCCACGTTCTGTAGGAAGACTTTTGAAAAAAATAGCCTGTTTGCCGGGCCGGAGCAACCTTTTAATAGAAAGGGGAAGACCCAGCGCCCCTGCCCTGCCCCTTGCAAGCTTGCCGCCATCGCGCTAGAATACCTGCGCCCTGTCGGAGCACCCGACGCGGCGAAGGAGCCTTCCCCATGTCCGAACCCTACCTGCCCGACATCCGGCCCTGCTCATCCTGCCAGAGCCGCGAACAGAAGCTCGAATCCTGCCTGCCTGCGGGGCGGCGCCAGGAAGTGTGGCGCGTGGTGTGCCCCTGCGGCTGTGCGCTTACGCAGTGGGCGGTTTCGCAAGGTTCGGCCATACGCCTGTGGAACCGCTTCCTCGGCGAAGGCGAGAAAGATTAACCCTTTATATTTCAGGAATATATATGGCTTCCACCCACGCACGCCCGCGTATGCTGCTGGCCGACGACCAGGGCCAGATCTACGACGACCCCGACCTCTTGATGCTCTGCCGCAAGGGCCACGAATGGACGCTCCCGCGCCCTGACGAGCTGATGCCCCTGCCTGCTGAAAGCGAGCTCTTCCTGCTGCCGGGCCGCCGCGCCGTGGGGCTCGACCCTGAAACCGGCGAGACCATCGTGGACGAGGAAGCCTGGGCCGTGGCGGCCTTCGTTGCGCCCGCCCACACGCTCACGGGCCACCCCGTGTACAGCACCGAGGAGGGCGCGCCCACCCTGCCGCTTTTCGCCTACGCCGCCGTAGGCATGATAGGCGACCGATTCTACGTCTGCGCCAAGAAGGTGGACGAGGACCCGCGCCAGATCTTCACCGGCATCCCCCAGAAGAAGATCAACAAGGCCGCCAAGGAGCTCATGGCCAAGTTCCCCAAGAACCGCTTCATCGGTCATGTGATGCAGAACTGCGTGCTGAAATACGGCTGCCCTGCGGCCAAGAACCTTGCCATCGGCCGCTACGAAGCGCCCATCCCCACTTCCCGCGTGTGCAACGCGCGCTGTGTGGGCTGCATCTCGCATAAGAACGAGGATTCCACCATCTGCGCTACCCCGCAGGATCGCCTGACCTTCCGCCCCAGCGCCGACGACATCCTCGAGATGATGCGCCACCACATGGGCAACGAGGAGCACCCCATCTTCTCCTTCGGGCAGGGCTGTGAAGGCGAACCCCTCACCGAAGCGCCGCTCCTGCTCGAGGTGGTGAAGCGCTTCCGCGAAGAAGGCGGGCACGGCACGATCAACCTGAACTCCAACGCCTCCATGCCCGACGCCGTGGCCCAGCTTGCCGAGGCCGGCCTCAGCTCCCTGCGCGTGAGCCTGAACTCCGCTCGGCCGGACGTGTACCTGCGCTACTACCGCCCCAAGAACTACGAGTTCGCGGACGTGCGCCGCTCCATCACCGAAGCCAGTTCTCGCGGAGTGTTCGTCTCGCTCAACCTCCTGTATTTCCCGGGCATCACCGACTGCGAAGAGGAAATCGAAGCCCTTATCGAGCTCATCAACACCTGCGGCGTGAACTTCATCCAGCTCCGCAACCTGAACATCGACCCCGAGCTGTACATGGACCTCATGGACGGCATTGCCTTCGGGCCTTCGGTGGGCCTTGTGAACTTCCGCAAGCGCCTGAAGAAGTACTGCCCCGAGCTGAAGTTCGGCTACTTCAACCCCTACGTGGGCGATGAGGAAAAGGCCAGCCCCGACGACGAGCCCGCCTTCGACCCCGACGCCGAGTTCGACGCCGGCGAAACCGCGGATAACAGCGCGGAATAGCTGAAAAACAGCGGAACAGCGCAGCTTCGGCCACGCCCGTTCCCCCTTCGATACCAAAGGCTTCTGCTCCGGCAGAGGCCTTTTTCTTTTGGGAGAAGACGGCAGGCGCGGCGCATGGGGGGGTGAGCCTGTCGCCTCCCCCACGCTCCCGGCTTCCCCGCCGCACGGCCGCCCTCCCCTTCCCATCCCCCCGGCTTTGCGCTATGCTTCTGGCAAGTTCCCTTCTCTCCCCAAGCAAGGAGCGGCCCGATGCGCAATCCCTTCGAAGACAGTTCGCTTTCCGAATACCATTCCTTCCTCCGTTTCCGCACCAAGAACTTCCAGCAGGAATACGAGCGCATCTGCCGAGGCTGGGGCACGCTTGCCGCCTACTCTTCCCTGCATAAAAAGCTTGGCGTCCATGCCGAAGTGGACGCCCTTGGCCGCGAAGTGTGGCGCGTGACCGAACATATGCCCGCCGCCTCCAACGTATGGCTGGCCACCAGCCGCACGGGCTTCGAACTCAGGCCCGACCACGAGTTCGTGCGCATGGCCGACGGCTTCTGGCAGCTCTACCTTCCCCGCGAAGCCCTGTCCCACGGTGATTATTTCGAAATTCGCCTGCAGGGCGAAGGCCCGCAGATTCAGCGCCGTGTGCCCGCCTTCGCCAAATGGGTGGAGCAGGACCCGAAAGACCCTAACCAGTGGTGCGCCCGCCTCTGGGACCCGGCCGAGCCCTACCAGTTCCAGCACGCCGCGCCCGGCGCTTTGCATTTTCCACGCATCTACGAGGCCCACATCGGCATGGCCGCCGATGCCCGCCACCGCAAGGAAGGCGCTGTCGGCTCCTACAATGAGTTCACCGAAAAAACGCTGAAGCGCATCGCCGAGAGCGGCTACACCGCCGTTCAGCTCATGGGCGTGCTCGAGCACCCGCTCTACAAGTCCTTCGGCTATCAGGTGAGCAGCTATTTCGCGCCCAGCTCGCGCAACGGCACGCCCGACGACTTCAAGCGCCTTGTGGACGAGGCCCACCGCCTCGGCATCGCGGTCATCCTCGACGTCACGCACGGCCACGCCTGCACCAACGCCGAACAGGGCATAGCCAACTACGACACCAGCCGCTACATTTTCGACAAGAAGTCCAACCAGTGGGGCACGCCGAGCTTCGATTACGCCAAGGAAATGACGCGCCGCTTCCTGCTCTCCAACTGCCTTTACTGGATGGAAGACTACCGCGTGGACGGCTTCCGCTTCGACGCCGTGGGCAATATGCTCTACCTTGACCACGGCATCGGCGACGACTTCTGCCACGTGGGCCGCTGCTTCTACGGCAAGGACGGCAAGCCCCGCACCAACGTGAACGGCGAGCTCTACCTGTGCCTTGCCAACACGCTCATCCACGAGATGCGGCCCGAAGCCATCAGCATCGCGGAGGAATTCAGCGGTATGCCCGGCCTTACCTGTTCGCCGCTGGAGGGCGGCCTCGGCTTCGACTACCGCTTCGCCATGGGCATCCCGGACTTCTGGGCCAAGTTCATCAAGACCCCGGATTCCATGGAGAAACTGTGGTACGAGATGACAAATCACCGCGTCTATGACCGCACCATAAGCTACGTGGAATGCCACGACCAGTGCATCAACGGCGACGACGCCATGATCTGGCGGCTCATAGGCGACGCCATGTACACGCGCATGAGCCCCTTCAACGCCACGTGGAACGAGACCCGCGGCGTGGCGCTTTACCGCCTGATGCGCGCGGTCACGCTGAACTCGGCTCACGCCGGATGGCTGAACTTCATGGGCGCGGAATTCGGCCACCCCGAATGGCTCGACGACGCCGAACACGGCCACCGGCAGTGGCATCTCACCGAAGACGAGGCCTCGTTTTACGCCTCGCTGTCGCGCTGGGACCGCGCCCAGCTCTTCGACCTCGTGGCCCGGCATGAGGAATGGTACGGCTGGGAGCCCTTCTACCGCATGGTGCACGAAGATCACCGCCTGCTGGCCTTCATGCGCGGCGACCTGGTCTTCGCCTTCAACTTCCACGAGACCCGCGCCGAACCGGAATTCCGCATCAGCGTGCGGCCCGGCAAGTACGTGGAATTGATGAGCTCCGACGAACCCCGTTTCGGCGGCCACGGCAACCTCGACCCGCAGAAGAACCCCGCCGAACACTTCAGCGACGCCGCCACCGGCATCGACATGCAGGATATCACGGTTTACGTGCCGCCGCTCACCGTGCTGGTGCTGAAGCGCGCCCCCGACCCTGAACCCGCTGTTATTGTGGGAGAAAAGAAGCCCCGCTCCCGCAAGGCCTGCGCAAAGGCCAAGGACGCTGCCCCCGCCGAGGCGACCGCCACGGCGGCCAATGCGGAAGCCCCCAAGCCCAAGCGCCGCGCCTGCGGAAGGAAGGCCCTGAAGGCCGAAGACATCCCGGCCGACAGGTGCGGGGAAGTGATACCGGGGAAGAAGAAGTAAGGAATATGTTGTGAGATTGCGGGGCTCTGCCCCGCACCCCGCTGGGGGAAATGATTCCCCCCAGTCCCCCCCGTTTCCTTCGCCAGAGGGAGGGAGAGGGCTGAGGCTTTCTCTCGGGCGAAGGAGGGGCGGTCTGTCTCGCGGACCATCCTGCCGGACGCTCCGCGCCTGCTCTTCCGCACCTTCGGCGCGGAAAAGGGCTTGCCCCCCTCGGACAATCTGGCATAGTATCTATGAGGAAGCTCTGCTGATATCAGAAAATTCGGAGTAGCTGAGTATCGTAGTCGGTTCACCGGCAAGCGAAAATGAGGGGTATGCCTCCGAAGGCTTTTCGGAAACGCCGCTTTGGTGTTTGCTCCGTCCCTCCTGCAAGGCTTCCCTCTTTTTCGAATGCTGTTTCTCTGCCCGGTATCGTTCAGCATATCAGAGCGGAAAACAGCATTTTTTTTTGGGGGATGGCAGCCTCGGCGCAAAGCTCGCCTTCCCCTTCCTGCAGTCCGGCGCGGCGTGATGCTTTAGGTCGGAGGGCCGCCGACGGCGTGCCCGACAGCCGATCCGCCAGTGAGCGGGTCGAAAGGCCCGAAAAGCCCCCGCGAACAAGGTCGGCGTCATCTGGTGGTCAACTGACGCAGAGAAGCGAAAGAGACGCCGGGAGAGCCGCAAGCCCGGGCGGCTCGTGAGCGGAACGATGCTCTGGCCTGAAGCGGAAAATCGGCAAATTTTCAAAGAGTCCCGCGCCGAGAGCTGTCGGTCAAAGGGCAACATAACAAGTCAGCACCCCAGCCCCGCTCAACGCAACTCCTCTATCTCAAACCTAACACCCCGTCTTCTTCTTTCCGCTGGAAAGTTCGCTGTGCACGGCACGTTCCTTCACACCGCTTTCCGCTTCGCCGCCGAGGAGGGCAGGGATGAGCGCCCGGAGCTTCGCCATGCTTTCGGCGTCCGGCGAGGGGATGTGCGCGAAGGGGAAGTCGAGCTTCATGTCGTCGTACTTCACCTGACAGACCTTGCGGAAGGGCAGGAGCTCCAGCTTGTCCACGCAGGGGTGCGCCTCGGCGATGCGGATGAGTTCGCGCAGGCTTTCCTCGTCGTCGTTCAGGCCGGGGATGGTCACCTGCCGGAGCGTGGTCGGGATGCCCAGCACGCAGAGCCGCGCAAGGAAGCGCAGGGGCGCGTCCAGCCCGCATCCCACATGGGCGCGGTATTTCTCGTCCGTCACGTACTTGAGGTCGAGGAGCACGCGGTCGGTCACGGCCAGCAGGGCTTCCACATCGCTGTTCAGCACACAGCCCGAGGTGTCGAGGCAGGTGTTCAGGCCGTTTTCGTGGCAGAGCAGGAAGAGTTCGCGGGCAAAGGCCGCCTGCATCAGCGGTTCGCCGCCCGAGAGCGTCAGCCCGCCTTCCTCCCCGAAGTATTCGCGGAAGCGCAGGGCTTTTTTCAGGATGTCGCCCGCGCTCCATTCCCTGCCGCCCGCCATGTCCCACGTGTCGGGGTTGTGGCAGCAGCCGCAGCGCAGGGGGCAGCCCTGCGCAAAGGCCACGAAACGTACGCCCGGGCCGTCCAGCGTGCCGAGGCTTTGGAAGGAATGGAAGCGGCCTTGCATTGAATACTCCGTAACAGTTTGGGATTTCAGCATAAAAGAAAGGCGGCCGCCCGTGGACAGCCGCCCTGTTTCAAGGATCTACACCGCTTCGTGGAAGGTGCGGCTGATGACTTCCCTCTGCTGTTCGCGGGACAGCTTGTGGAAGTTCACCGCGTAGCCCGACACGCGGATGGTAAGGTTGGGGTAGGCCTCGGGGTCTTCGTAGGCCTTCATAAGGGTCTCGCGGTTCAGCACGTTCACGTTGATGTGGTGGGCGCGCTTGGCGAAATAGCCGTCGAGGATGGCCACAAGGTTGCCCACGCGTTCGCCTTCTTCGCGGCCCAGCGCTTCGGGCGTGATGGAGAAGGTGTTGGAGATGCCGTCGCGGCAGTCGTCGTAGCTGATCTTGGCCACGGAGTTCAGCGAGGCGAGCGCGCCGTTCTCTTCGCGGTTGTGCATGGGATTGGCGCCGGGGGCGTAGGCTTCACCGGCCTTGCGGCCGTCGGGCGTGGCGCCGGTGTTCTTGCCGTACATCACGTTCGAGGTGATGGTGAGCACCGAAAGCGTGTGGATGGCGCCGCGGTAGGTCGGGGTCTTGCGCAGTTCGGTGATGACGTTGTGGGCCATGTCGCGGGCGATAAGGTCAACGCGGTCGTCGTCGTTGCCGTACTTGGGGAAGTCGCCCTCGGTCTTGAAGTCCACGATGAAGCCCTCGTCGTTGCGCAGGGGCTTCACATTGGCGTACTTGATGGCGCTCAGGGAGTCCGCCACCACGGAGAGGCCGGCGATGCCGAAGGCCATGAGGCGTTCCACGGCGGTGTCGTGCAGGGCCATCTGGGTCTTCTCGTAGGCGTACTTGTCATGCATGTAATGGATGACGTTCATGGTGTTCACGTAGAGGTGGCACAGCCATTCGAGATAGATCTGGAAGCGTTCGGTCACGGCGTCGTAGTCCAGCTTTTCCACGCTCATCACGGGCATCTGCGGGCCGATGTGCATCTTGCTGGTGCTGTCGTAGCCGCCGTTCAGGGCGATGAGGAGCAGCTTGCCGAGGTTGCAGCGCGCGCCGAAGAACTGCATCTGCTTGCCCACGCGCATGGCGGAAACACAGCAGGCAATGGCATAGTCGTCGCCGTAGAGGGGGCGCATAATGTCGTCGTTTTCGTACTGGATGGAGTCGGTATCCACTGAGACCTTGGCGCAGAAGCGCTTGAAGGGGGCGGGCAGGTCTTTCGACCACAGCACGGTGAGGTTGGGTTCGGGCGAGGAGCCCAGCGTGTAGAGCGTGTTCAGGATGCGGAAGCTGGACTTGGAGACCAGCGTGCGGCCGTCTTCGCCCATGCCGCCCACGGCTTCGGTGATCCACATGGGGTCGCCGCCGAAGAGCTCGTTGTATTCGGGGGTGCGCAGGTGGCGGGCAAGGCGGAGCTTGATGACGAAATCGTCGAAGAGTTCCTGGATGCCGGATTCGTCGATGTCGCCGCGTTCAAGGTCGCGTTCGGCGTAGATGTCGAAGAAGGTGGCCACACGGCCGAGGGACATGGCCGCGCCGTTCTGTTCCTTGATGGAGGCCAGATAGGCGAAGTAGGTCCACTGGATGGCTTCCTTCAGGTTGGCGGCGGGCTTGGAGATGTCGAAGCCGTACATGGAGGCCATTTCCTTCATGAAGCCGAGGAAGGTGATCTGCTGGAACAGCTCTTCGGTAAGGCGCACCTTTTCGGCGTCGAGGTCGGCAAAGCCGATGGCGGCCTTGTCCTTCTTCTTTTCTTCGATGAGGCGGTCCACGCCGTAGAGGGCCACGCGGCGGTAGTCGCCGATGATGCGGCCGCGGCCGTAGGCGTCGGGCAGGCCGGTGATAACATGGCACTTGCGGGCGGCGCGCATCTCGTCGGTATAGGCGCGGAACACGCCCTCGTTATGGGTGGTGCGGAAGCGGAATTCTTCCTGCACCTTGTCGGAGAGCTGGTAGCCGTAGGCCTCGCAGGCCTGCTTGGCCATGCGCATACCGCCGAAGGGGTTCACGCCGCGCTTCAGGGGGCGGTTGGTCTGCAGGCCGAAAATGAGTTCGCTGGGCTTGTCGATATAGCCGGGGGAATAGCTGGTGAGGGAAGAGACCGTGGAGGTATCCACATCGAGCACGCCGCCGAACTGGCGTTCAAGGGCGAAGAGGCCTTCCACCTTCTTCATAAGGGACTTGGTGCGGGGGGTAGCTTCCGCAAGGAAGGAATCGTCGCCTTTATATTCCTTATAGTTGAGCTGTATGAAGCCGCGCACGTCGATGCTGTCGGTCCATGCGCCCTTGGTGAAACCGTCCCAGTTCCTGCTTTCCATAAGAGTTCTCCTTGCGGCGAGCGGCCGCTTTGTATCGCCCGGGAAATAAAAAAAGGGCGACACAGTGTTACCTGTATCGCCCAGACGGTCGGCATAAAAACTTCTGCACTTCCCCGCGGTCATCCGCGAAATTCCGTCAGTCATGCAGGAGTGATTCTTATTTAGCGCGTTCCCATGAGAATGTCAAGGGGAGAAAGCTGGGATGGGAGAAGGGAGGGATGTCCGTTTCGAAGACGGATAATTATTTAGACCTATCTAACTTGAAGCCAATATGTTTGCACCGGATATGTTCGGTCGACCACATCAGCAGATAGTCTGGTGGTTTCGTAAAGCAGCTCTCCATTAAAAGAAGGGAGCAAGGATAAAATGAGGCCAGCCTCGTTTCGATCCACGCTCCCCCGTGTGGCGCGACACGATGCGCCAAGAAAACAGGAGAAAATAGGTCGTGTCGTAATAACCTACCGATACTGTTAATAAGCGACTGCAGTCAGTCACATTGAATCACACTTTGTCGTGTCAAGATAGTGCCGTCAAAAGATAAGAATACGCCTTTCTTGCCGGCATTACTTTCAGGTAAGTTACCCAAAGTTATCGAGTAATCCCAATTTCAAAGAGTGGAAAATACTTTTCTCAAGATAAAATATTGGCGCGGCATTGCTGCGCGCTACGCCAAAAGAACGGATTCCTTTCTTGTATTGTACAGATTCGCTGTATCGCTCTTTGGCAATCTATTAACGACACTATCTAGAATAGGCTGATCTGATTAAAAATGAAGTCGCTCTGAGCAGGGCCGCTTCCTCTACAACAGCAAGCCCCACAGGAGCATCTCCCACGGGGCTTTTCACGTTACAAAATCAGACCAGTCTTACATCTTGCCGAAGCTGAACGAATCCAGCACGAAGCTGGGCCGCGAAGGGGCTTCACCGGCGTTCAGCTTGTCGCGCAGTTCGATGAGGCCTTTGCGGAGCTGTTCGGGGCAGGACGTCACCTTGGAAGCCGGGCAGATGGGCATATCGGCAAAGCGCTCGATGACCTCGTCGATGTGCATACCCCGGATGAGGCGGCTGATGCCGTTGAGGTTGCCCGGGCAGCCGCCCTTGAACTCGAAGTTCCTGATGGTGCGGGTCTGCTCATCGATATCTATCATGAACACCTTGGCGCAGACGCGCTCGGGATTGAAAACATGCTGCATGGGGAATCTCCATTGGGGAGGAAGGTTGTCGTATCTTTGTAGGATAAGCCATGCCGCTCTGCTTGGCAAGGTGGCCGCCGCGGCTTGCGCTCCAAAGGTTGACGCCGCTGAAAAAGCGCCTATCTTAGCGGGGTCGCATACATCCTTTAAAAGAAGGTCAGCATAATGGCTCGAAAAATAGTTCCCATCACGGTTCTGTCCGGCTATCTCGGCGCGGGCAAGACCACCCTGCTCAATCATGTGCTTGCCAATCAGGAAGGCTACAAGGTTGCCGTTATCGTGAATGATATCGGCGAGATAAATATCGACGCCTCGCTCATTGCCAAGGGCGGCGCCGTTGAACTTGAAGACGACAGCCTCGTGCCGCTGGAAAACGGCTGCATCTGCTGTTCCCTGAAGGCCGACCTTCTGGAGCAGATACTCAACCTTATCGAGTCGAACCGCTTCGACTACATCCTTATCGAGGCTTCCGGCATCTGCGAGCCCCTGCCCATCGCGCAGACCATCTGCCTTGGCGACGAATCCCTGCCCAAGATCTGCCGCCTCGACAGCATGGTCACCGTGGTGGACGCCCTGCGCCTTGTGGACGAGTTCATGGGCGGCCAGAAGCTGGTGGACGAAAACCTTGAGGACGAGGATATCGCCAACCTCGTCATCGAGCAGATCGAATTCTGCTCCACGGTCATCCTGAACAAGGTGGACGGCCTTGAACCCGAACAGCTCGGCCTTATCCGCGCCGTCATCCGCCGCCTGAACCCTGCCGCCAATATCATCGAAACCAATTACGGCAAGGTGGACGTGAAGGACATCCTCGACACCGGCCGCTTCGACATCGAACGCGCCTGCTCGTCCATCGGCTGGGTGCAGGCGCTGGAAAACGTGGTGGAAGAAGGCGTTCACGAACACCATCAGGACTTCACGCCCTTCGGCCTCCAGAGCTTCGGCGACGTGGAAAAGTTCGACAAATCTAACCATACTCACGAAGACCACTCCCATTGCGACCACGAGCACGGCATCTGCTCCTGCGGCCATCACCACGGCCCGGGCCATGCCCACGGCGAAGAATACGGCATCAGCACCTTCGTGTACTTCCGCCGCGCCCCCTTCGATCAGGAAAAGTTCACCGTGTTCGCCGACGAGTTCTGGCCCAAGAACATCCTGCGCTGCAAAGGTATGCTGTGGTTCTCCGAAGAGCCGGACATGGCCTTCCTCTTCGAGCAGGCCGGCAGTCAGATGACCGCCACGCCCTACGGCGAATGGGTGGCCTCCCTTGAGCCCGAACGTCAGGCCGAAGAACGCGCCGCGGACGAATCCCTCGATAAGGAATGGGACGAGACCTACGGCGACCGCCAGCAGAAGCTGGTGTTCATCGGCCAGCACATGGACAAGGACGCGATAGCCGCCGCCCTTGACGCCTGCCTTGTGAAGTAGCTTTCCCGGGCAGGAAGCCCTGCTTTCCAGACACAAAGGGCCGCCTTCGGGCGGCCTTCTTCGTTCGCTTTCCGCCGCCCAAAAACATCGCCCCCTCTTAGGCATGAGCCAGAGAAGGGGCGGAAATTCCGGGGCGTCTTCCGAGCGCCAGAGGCCGCATCCGGACGGCGTTGCGCTTCTACAGGGCGGACAGCGCGTAGAGGATGAGATCGAGGACAGAGCCGAAACGGGTGTATCCGGCGGGCAGGAGGAAGGCATCCCGGCCTTCCTTCAGCGGCTGTACGGCCTCGAGCCACGCCGCGCCGCCCTGAGTGCTCTTATCGTCCAGCACGGCGACTTTCAGGGGGAACGGCGCAAAGGCCTCGCCTTCCCACACGTCCACCGTGATATCCCGATACGAACCCATGAAGCCCAGCGAAAAGACACAGCGGCTTTTCAGCGCCTCGTACCCTTCCACACTTTCCCGGCCGAGTTCTCGGTACGACTTCTCTTCGAAGCTCACCATGCCGAGGGTCTGGGGCATGAGCACGGCAGAAGCACTGCGCACGAGTTCGCGCCAGCTCCTGCCTTCGCCCTCTACCCTGCTTTCCACATAGCCCTTGAGGCGCTGGGAAAGCACCTGCATCTTCCCGGCTTCCCCGTCCACGAGCAGGGTGAAGAGCCCGGCCTTGCCAAGCTGAACGTCGAGCCTGGCATGGCGGCCGAACACCATGGCTTCCCCGCCCCTGCGCGGCTCCCCTCCTTCCTTCTGGTAGAGGAGTTCCGCACGCCGTTCCTCGGGCGCGGCCACCACGGCAGGGGGCGCCAGAAGGCAGGCGAACACGGCAAGCGCCAGAAGGGCCGCAGAGACGCGGGCGAAAAAGGGCAGGCGGCGCTTCATATCACTGCACCGGAGGCACGGGAACGGGCATTCCCTGCTCGGCAAAGGCGCTTTCCGTTCCTGCGGTCTGCACGTCCGTCACGACTGGGGGGATGCCTGCGTAGGTATTGTGGCCTATGATGCGCCAGCGGTACATGTCGGCCGCGAACACGGGGCTGTAAACCACTTCAAAGGTCGTGCCGTCGCCATCCTTCCAGATATCGTCCGTTTCGATGAGGAACTGCTCCTGCGGAAGGAAGGGGCAGCCGGAACAGAGTTCGCCGTCCACGGGCTGTATCTGAAGGATGAGATGATCCACGTTCTGGAAGGAATCGGTCAGCCTGCCTTCCACGATAAGGACGCGGCTGGCTTCCACACTGGAAGAAAGCCCTGCTATGCCGAAGCTGTCCCGGCTGTAGTCCGGCTGGGGATCGCCCTTCACCCCGCACCCGGCAAAAAGGGCGGCGGTCAGGCAAAGGAGGGCGGCGGAAGCCATCTTTCTGAGGCATACTGTCATCGTATCTTCCTTGGTTCAGCGTTTCTGTCCGTTGTGCGCAGGACAAGATTGTTGCCGGAACGGCGCTCTGTCAAGTGTTTCATGCGGCGGGGCGAAAAGAACGCCCATCCCGGAAGCGCAGGCTATTTCTTCTGCCCCCAGAGGGACTTCCAGTCCGAAAGCAGGCGAAGCGCGTCCATAGGCGTCATGGCGTTGGGATCGACGGAGCGCAGGGCTTCGAGCACGGGATGCTCTTCGGGCGCGGCGGGTTCGGGCAGGGGCGCAGGCTTGGCCTTCTTCGCGGGCACGATGTCCAGCCCCGGCAGAATGGCGGCCTCGAGCTGGGCCACCTTGGCCTTGCCCCTTGCCGTTTCGAGCTGGGCGAGTATCTCCCTTGCGCGGGAGACCACCGACGCAGGTACACCGGCAAGGCGCGCCACTTCGATACCGTAGCTCTTGTCCGCCGGGCCGGGGATGAGGCGGCGCAGGAACACGATGTCGCCGTTCCATTCCCGGATGGCGATATTCATGTTGCAGACGCCGGGAATGGTGTTCGCCAGCGCGGTGAGCTCGTGGTAATGGGTGGCGAAAAGCGTGCGGATACTGCCGCCGGCGCGGCGGGAAAGCTCCTCGACCACGGCCCACGCGAGGGCAAGCCCGTCGAAGGTGCTGGTCCCGCGCCCTATCTCGTCGAGGATGACCAGACTGCGCTTCCCGGCCTGCCGCAGGATGCGGGCCGTTTCCATCATTTCCACCATGAAGGTGCTCTGCCCCTGTGCGAGATTGTCCGAAGCGCCCACGCGGGAGAAGATGCGGTCCGAAAGGCCGAGCGTCGCTTCCGCAGCAGGCACGAAAGAACCCATCTGCGCCATGATGGCGATGATGGCCGTCTGCCGCAGGACCGTGGACTTGCCCGCCATGTTCGGCCCAGTGATGAGCACCAGATGGCGCTTCTCATCCATAACGAGGTCGTTGGGGATGAAGGAGGCCCGGCCTACCACGGCTTCCACCACGGGATGGCGGCCCTGACGGATGCAGAGACCCTCCCCGTCGTGGAGGACGGGGCGCGTCCAGCCGTGGCGTTCGGCGGCCTCGGCCAACGACTGCCAGTAGTCGAGGTGGGCCAGCGCATCGGCCATGAACACAAGGCGGGGGCGTTCCCGGGCAATGCGTTCCCGCAGTTCCTGATACAGGCGGTATTCAAGGCTCTTGCGGCGTTCCGAGGCCGTGAGCAGCCTTTCCTCCAGTTCCTTGAGCTTGGGCGTGGTGAAACGGTCGCTGTTGGCAAGGCTCTGGCGGCGCTGAAAATGCTCGGGTATGGGCATGGTCTGCTGGGCGCGCGTCAGTTCGAAATAGTAGCCGAAAACATGGTTGTAGCCCAGCTTGAGCTTGGGCATGCCGTTCTGTTCCTGCTCTTCGCGCAGAAGCTCCTGAAGCACGCCTTCGCCATGCTCCACAAGCTCAAGGAGCTCGTCCAGCTCCTCGTTGTAGCCCGCACGGAACAGGCCGCCGTCGGTGACCTGGGCCGGAAGAGTATCGCGCAGGGCGCGCCGCAGAAGGTCGGCCACGTCCTCCATCATGTCCCAGCGCTTCACAAGGCGCTGGAGGCCCGTGGGGAGAGCACCGCCTTCGCGCTGTTCCTCGGTGGAAAGCCTGCCTTCTTCCAGCATGGCCCTGGAGGTGTCGAGCGCTTCAAGCACGGAAGGCAGGGAGGAGAGGCTTTCCTTCAGCGCGGAAAAATCGTGGGGCTGGCAGCGGTTCAGCGAAATGCGCGTGGAAAGGCGCTCCATGTCATATACACTGTCGAGCGCCGTGCGCAGGGCCTTGCGCTGGGATCCGCTTTCCTTGAGGAAGGCCACCACGTCCTGCGTGAGCGTGATGGGTTCCAGCGCCCGCCACGGGCAGCGCATACGCTCTTCGAGCAGGCGGCCGCCCATAGGCGTGCGGGTATGGTCCATCACCGCCCAAAGCGTTCCTGTTCCGCGCTTGCCGTCAAGGCGGCGGAACAGCTCGAGATTGCGTTCCGTCACCTCGTCAAGGATGAGGTAGCGCCCCTTTTCCAGAGGTTTGAACGCCGAAAGCTGGGCAGGGTCCTGCTTCTGCGTCTGCTGGAGGTAGGCCACCAGCGCCCCGCAGGCCTGCATGAGTTCCGGGCTTTTCTCAAGGCCGAGGGCGGCGGCTTCCTGCACGTTCTGGGCGGCCAGCACCCGGGCTTCGGCCTGCTTGAATTCGAAATGACTGCGGAAGGGAACGCGCACGGCCTGCATGCCGTCCAGCATGGTGAGGGAAAGCGGCACGTCACCCTTGTCGGGCACGAGCAGTTCGCGCGGAGCCATCTTGAGCGCCCACTGCTTCAGCTCCTCCTCGCGGGAAGACTGTATGCCCGTCCATGCGCCGGTGGAAGCGTCCATCCACGCGAAGCCGCCAGCCGCCGCTTCGGCATTCCAGTAAAGGGCGCCGAGGTAATTGTGAGCCTTGGCTTCGAGGTTGGAATCCTCAAGGGCCGTTCCGCTCGTGACCACGCGGGTGACGGCGCGCTTGACCAGCCCCTTGGCCTGCTTCGGGTCTTCTATCTGGTCGCATACGGCGATCTTATAGCCCTTTTCCACAAGCTGGCTTATGTAGGCTTCGGCCGCATGCCACGGCACGCCGCACATGGGCACGCCGCCCTCGTCCCGGCTGCGGCTGGTGAGCGTGAGCTGAAGCTCGCGCGAGGCCGCTTCGGCATCCTCGAAGAAAAGCTCGTAGAAATCGCCCATGCGATAGAAGAGCAGAGCATCGGGATATTCCTGCTTGATTTCCATGTACTGCCGGTACATGGGGGTAAGCTTGGGCTTGTTCTCGCTCATGGTATCCTTCCCGGCCCGCTGGAATGGGCGGCGCTTTAAAGATAAATGCGCACGAGACCTTGCGGCCCCGTGCGCGAAAAAAAGCCGGAAAAAGCTTATTCGGCGGCGGGCTGGGCGGCGGCCTTCAGGGCTTCCTGAGCGGCGGCGAGATCGGCTTCGGCCTTGGCCTTGTCGGCGGTCAGCTTTTCGATCTGGGCGTTAGCCTTGTCGAGCTGCTTCTGGAGGGAGTTGCCGCGGCGGCGGGCAGCGCCAAGGCGGCTGGTGAGGGTGAGGCGGTCCCACAGGAGCATGGACAGCACCACGAGGGCACCCAGAGCGAAGCAGATGAGCAGCAGGGCGTAGCGGGGCAACGGGATGGACTGCATGGCCGGGGCGAACATCGGGTCGAACTTCAGGGTGACAGCATCAGAGAAGGAAGCCTGATTCTGCACAAAGAGCATCATGATCACGAAGAACAGAAGGACCAGAAGGAAAACTTTGATGTAGCGCATGATGTCTCCTTATTAAGCAATTCTGCGCAGAAAAAAGGGTTAGGCGGGCTGTTCCGCCAGTTTCAGAAACACGGGAGCAAGGCGGCGGCAGGTTTCCGTAAGGGCTTCGGGGATGACCCGCACGTCGTCAAGCACGGCCATGAAGTTGGAATCGCCGTTCCAGCGCGGAACCACGTGCATATGCATATGCATACCTATCCCCGCGCCTGCGGCTTCGCCGAGGTTCAGGCCCACGTTGAGCCCCTGCGGGCGGCTCACCTCGCGCAGAACGCGGCAGGAAAGCTGGACCACGGCCATCAGGTCGGCGGCCTCTTCCGCCGTGAGGTCGGTAATATCGCTCACATGGCGGTAGGGGATGACCATCAGGTGGCCCGAGGCATACGGATAGCGGTTGAGCATGACGAAAACATGGCGGCCGCGATACACGATCAGCCTGTCCTCGTCCTCTTCCGTATGCTCAGGAGCGCAGAGCACACAGCCCCCGCGACATTTCGGCCCGAGTATGTACTGCATCCTCCACGGCGCCCACAGATTCTTCATGGCAAGTACTCCTTCCGCGACCTTAGCACAGCCCTTTTCCTCCGGCAAGAGGACTTTCCCCTGTAACAAAGGGAAAATATCCGGAATTAGCGCCGGAAAGATCAGACGCGCCGCAGTTCCACTTCCCGCACCGTGGGGAAGTCGCTGAAGAGCTGGCGGTCGTGCGTGGCGCAGATGACCGTCGTGCCCTGCCCGAGGCAGGCGCGCACCGTGTCGAGAATCATGCGCTCGCTGGCGGCGTCCACATGGGCCGTAGGCTCGTCCAGCAGGAGCACGCGGGGCTTCAGGATGATGCGCGAAGCAAGGGAGATGCGCTGGCGTTCGCCGCCGGAAAGCTGGCTGGAATAGCGCGAGGCCATAGCCTGCGGATCGGCAAAGCCTGCCGCGCGCATGGCCTCGGCGTAGCGGGCGGGAAGGTTTTCCCTGTCGCCGCGCAGGCACAGGCCGAGGGTCACGTTGTCGAACACCGAACATTTGAGCAGGTAGGGGTTCTGCAGGAGCAGGGTCACTTCCCGGCGCGGTTCAGGTCCGCCAAGGTAATTCAGCAGGCCGGAGCTGGGCTTCTCGAGGAAGGCCAGCATACGCAGGAGGGTGGACTTGCCCGAACCGTTGCGCCCCACGAGGGAGACAAGGTCGCCGCTGGCAACGTCCAGCTCCGGCAGGTCGAGGGCGAGCAGGCCGCCGTATTCCTTGCGCAGTTCGCGGATCTCGAAAATCTGGCTCATACGCGCCCCTTGTGGCGGAGCCACGTGAGCGCCGCATTGACGATGAAAGCGATACCCAGAAGCACAAGGCCCAGTGCTATGCCCTGCGCGAATTCGCCCTTGCTGGTCTCAAGGGAGATGGCCGTCGTCATGGTGCGGGTATGGTAGCGGATATTGCCGCCCAGCATCATGGCCACGCCCACTTCCGTGACCACGCGCCCGAATGCCGTGACGCAGACCATGCCAAGGTCGTAGCGCACCTCGCGGATGGTGTGGAGCGCCGTCTGCATGGGGCTGGCCCCCAGCGTGAGCAGGGTCTGGCGGCAGCGCGGGTCGAGGTTCTCGATGGCCTGCGCCGTCCACGACACGATGATGGGCAGGGCGAGGATGGTCTGGCCTATGGCCATGCCGGGTATGGTGAACAGCAGGCCCATATGCCCCAGAGGGCCGCGATGCGTGATGAAGATATAGACCAGAAGGCCGATGAGCACCGTGGGGAAGGCAAGGAGCGTATCGGAGATGAGGCGGGCCAGCCTTTTGCCCGGAAAATTCGTGTAGCCGATCAGGAAGCCCAGAGGCAGGCCCAGTATCATGGCGCAGATGAGGGCTATCGTGGTAGAGGAAAGCGTGGCCTCGACGGCGGAAAAGGTGGCCTTGTCCATGTTCAGGAGCAGGTCCGCCGCTGTGAGGAAGCCGTTGGTGAAATAATTCATAGTTCCTGACCGTAGCATAAAAAACAGGCGAGCCTTGCGGCCCGCCTGCATGGTTTCACAGAGCCTTACTTACCGGCGTTGGGGAAGAAGAGCTGCTTGCCTTCAAGGGTGTATTCGCCGATGCGCTTCTGGGTCTTGGGGTCAACCCACCAGTCTTCGAACTGCTTGGCGAGTTCCACCTTGACGTTGGAGCAGCGGGCGGGGTTGGTGGTCATCACGCTGTACTGGTTGAAGAGGGCCTTATCGCCTTCGACCACGATGGCGAGGGGATTGGCGTCGCCCTGCTTGGCGGCGAACTTGATCCAGGTAGCGCGGTCGGTAAGGGTGTAGCCGCCCTTTTCAGCGGCGATGTTGATGGTGGCCATCATGCCCTGACCGGCGGACACGTAGAACTTTTCCTGGTCGGGGGTGAGGTTGTTAGCCTTCCAGAGCTTCTTTTCGGCGTTGTGCGTGCCGGACTTGTCGCCACGGGAGACGAACACGGCCTTGGCGTCATAGATGCCCTTCAGAGCGTCGGCAGTGGACTTGCCGGCGATCTTGGCAGGGTCGGCCTTGGGGCCGATGATCACGAAGTCGTTGTACATGATCTGGCGGCGGTCCACACCGAAGCCGTCGGCCACGAACTTCTTTTCCACGGCGGGGGCGTGCACGAGGAGCACGTCGGCGTCGCAGTTCTTGGCGATCTCGAGGGCCTTGCCGGTGCCCACGGCCACCCACTTGAGGTCGATGCCGGTATCAGCCTTGAAGGTGGGGGCGAGGAAGTCGAGGAGGCCGGAGTTGTCGGTGCTGGTGGTGGTAGCCATCATGAGGGTTTCGGCCTGAGCGGGGAGGACGAAAGCCAGGGACAGCAGAGCGCCGAACAGAGTTTTGCCGAACTTGTTCATGGGAAGAGCTCCTTGATATGAGTTTTTTCCACCTCGGAATGAAGCGGAATCATTTCTTGCCGTTTACTTTATTTCAAAAAGTGATATTATGCAAGTCACGGGAATGAAAGACGCTTCTTATGAATGGAATTTTATCTCGAAATTCGTTCCCGTGTTCTTGCCACAATGTTTCTCATTTCAGAAATCATGTTCTTTTCAAGCAGCTTCCCTGATCTTTTTGAAATGAAAAACTGAATTTCCTATGCGGCGCCATGCCGCTGGAGCCTGCATGAAATCCTTCCTCACCCTGAAATCCGTCGAAGAGGTGCTGGCGCTCATCCGTTCCTTCGCGCCCCTTGCGGCGGAGAACGTGCCCCTTTCCGAAGCCGCCGGGCGCTGGCTTGCCGAAGACTGGCACGCCCCTGAAGACCTCCCCGGCTTCGACCGTTCCACGGTGGACGGCTGGGCCGTGCACGCCCGGGACGTGTTCGGTGCAAGCGAAGCCGCCCCTGCCCTGCTCGAATGCGTGGGCGGCCTGAACATGGGCCAGAAGCCCGACCTTTTCCTTGAGGAAGGCCAGAGCGTGCGCATCCTCACCGGCGGCATGATGCCCGAAGGCGCGGACTGCGTGGTGATGGTGGAACATTCCCGCCCCGTCAGCGACACGCTGGTGGAGCTGGTGCGCTCGCAGGCCCCGGGCGACCATGTCATCCTGAAAGATGACGACGCCGCCAAGGGCGCGCTTCTCATCCCTGCGGGGCGCTGCCTCCGCCCGCAGGAGATAGGCCTGCTTGCCGCCCTCGGTCAGGTGGAAGTGCCGGTGCGCCGCCGCCCCCGCGTGGTCATCGTTTCCACGGGCGACGAACTCGTGCCCTGCCACGAGAAGCCCGCGCCCGGGCAGGTGCGCGACGTGAATTCCCATTCGCTGGCCGCCTTCTGCCGCGCCGCCGGTGCGGAAGTGAAGCTGGCCGGGCTGGTGCGCGACGATATCGCCCTCCTGCGCGAGACCATTGCCCGCGCCCGCGAAGAAGCCGACGTGGTGCTGGTCTCCGGCGGTTCTTCCGCTGGCATGCGCGACCATACCGTGGACATTTTCACCTCCATGCCCGAAAGCGAACTCCTTGTGCACGGCGTGGCCATCAGCCCCGGCAAGCCCTTCATCCTTGCGCGTTCCGGCGGCAGATGCCTCATGGGCCTGCCCGGCCATGTGGGCGCGGCCCTCGTTACGGCCCGGGCCTTCCTCCAGCCCCTGCTCCTGCACCTTCAGGGCGGCGAGGAGAAGTTCCGCCCCGGCGTGCGCGCCAGGCTCACCCGCGCCATGGCTTCGGCACAGGGCCGCCGCGACTACATCCGCGTGCGCCTTTCCCGCACCGAGGAAGGCTGGGCCGCCGAACCCATACTCCTGCCTTCCGGCCTCATGTCCGGCCTCGTCCATGCCGACGCCGTCGTCATCTGCCCCGAGAACAGCGAAGGCCTGTACGCAGGCGAAGAAGTCTGGGCCGAGCTTCTGCGCTAGCCCGCCATCTTTCACAAAGGAACGATCATGGCCCGCAATACCTACCTTACCATGAAAGCCCCGGAAGAGGCCCGCGAACTCTGGTTCTCGCGCATTGCCGAACTCTGCCCTGGGGCAGGCCTCGGAGAAGAGGAAGTCCCCCTTCAGAACGCCCTGCGCCGCGTGCTCTCGCGCCCGGTGGAAGCCCTGCGCTCCTCGCCCGCCTTCCACGGCGCGGCTATGGACGGCGTGGCCGTGAAGGCCGAACAGACCTTCACCGCCTCGGCCCGCCGCCCCCTGCGCCTTGAGGTGGACAAGGACGCCTTCTGGATCAATACCGGGCATCCCCTCCCCGCCGGGACCAACGCCGTCATCAAGGTGGAAGACCTGAACATCGAGGAAGAGGGCCGCTTCGTGGTCACGGAAAAGGCCGCCTTCCCGTGGCAGCACGTGCGCAAGCTCGGTGAAGACATGGTGGCCACCGAGATCATCCTTGCCCCGGGCATCGAAGTGGGAGCCTACGAACTGGGCGCGCTTGCCGCCGCCGGGGTGCTCCGCCCCACGGTGTTCCGCCGCCCCAGGGTGGCCGTCATCCCCAGCGGTTCCGAGATCGTCTCCCTCGACGAGGCGAAGGAAGAAGACCTGCGCGCCGGGCGCGTGCTCCCGGAATTCAATTCCCTTGTGTTTGCCGCACTCATCCAGAATGCGGGCGGCCTTACCGAAACGCGCCCCATCGTGCCCGATGACCCGGACGCCATCCGCGCCGCCATACTCGCCGCCGCCGAAGGCGGGGCCGACCTCATCATGATGAACGCCGGTTCCTCGGCCGGTTCACACGACTACACCGCCGAGGTCATCCGCTCCCTTGGCGAGCTCTGCGTACACGGCATCGCCGTCATGCCCGGCAAGCCCACGGCGCTGGGCGTCATCCGCGCCGGGGAGCGCATGGTCCCCATCATCGGCACGCCGGGCTACCCCGTTTCGGCCATCGTGGCCGTGGAGGAATTCGTCCTGCCGCTCCTCGCCCTGTGGCAGAAGTGCGGCCTGCGCCATAAGGAATACGTGGACGTCGTTCCCTGCAACGCCCTGCCCTCCCGCCCGGGCATGGAAGAACGCATCCGCGTGCGCCTCGGCATGGTGGGCGATACCTGCTATGCCGTTTCCCTCCCCCGGGGTGCCGGGACCGTGACCAGCCTTTCCCGCGCCGACGCCGTGATTCGCGTGCCGCGCGACTGCGAAGGCCTCGACGCCGGAAAGCCGGTGCGCGCCGAACTCATCCGCAGCCGGGAACAGGTGGAAGGCGCCCTGCTCGTCATCGGCAGCCACGACAATACGCTGGACATCATCGACAGCCTGCTCCGCCGCACGCATCCGCGTTTCCGCCTCACGTCGGCGCACGTGGGTTCGCTGGGCGGCATTCTGGCCCTTTCGCGCGGGCAGTGCCACCTTGCCGGTTCGCACCTGCTGGACGAGGGAACGGGCGAATACAACAGGCAGGCCATGCGCGACCATCTGAAGGGCACGCCTTCCCTGCTGGTGCATCTGGCCGACCGCGAACAGGGCTTCATCGTCCTGCCGGGCAATCCCAAGGGCATCACCGCCTTCGAAGACCTCCTGCGCGAGGACGTTTCCTTCATCAACCGCCAGCGCGGCAGCGGCACGCGCGTCCTTCTGGATTACGAGCTGAAGACGCGCGGCATACTGCCCACCAAGGTGCGCGGCTACCGCGACGAGGAATACACCCACATGAACGTGGCCGCCGCCGTGCTTTCCGGCCGTGCCGACTGCGCCCTCGGCGTGCGCGCCGCGGCCGTGGCCCTCGGGCTGAACTTCATCCCCGTGGGTGTGGAGCAGTACGACCTTGTAGTGGCGGAAAAATGGGCCGACGACGAACGTATGCAGGCCCTTCTCGAGGTCATCCGCTCCGCCGAGTTCCGCGAGACCGTGACCCGCATGGGCGGCTACGATACTAGCCGCAGCGGCGATATCCTCTGGAAATACGACGGAAAATAACATCATCCCTGCCCCATAGGCAGCAAAGGACAATACCATGAGCCAGTGCGATCATCAGTGCGGAAGCTGCGGCAGTCAGGACTGCGCGGAACGCACCTTCACCAAGGATCAGCTCAACCAGTTCTCGTCGGTGAAAAAGGTCATCGGCGTGGTCAGCGGCAAGGGCGGCGTGGGCAAATCCCTCGTCACCGGCCTGCTGGCTTCGCGCATGCAGGCTTCCGGGGCGCAGGCCGCCATCATGGACGCCGACCTCACCGGCCCCACCATTCCCCGCCTCTTCGGCCTTGACGAACGTATGCTGGGCTCGGACGAAGGCCTCGAGCCTGCCCGCTCCGCCACGGGCGTGGACATCGTTTCCATGAACCTCATCCTCGAAAACGCCACCGACCCCGTCATCTGGCGCGGCTCGGTCATCGCCAATGTCGTCCGCCAGTTCTGGACGGACGTGGTGTGGCGCGACGTGGACTATATGTTCATCGACATGCCCCCCGGTACCGGCGACGTGCCCCTTACCGTGTATCAGGCCCTGCCGGTGGACGGTATCGTCATCGTCACCTCGCCGCAGGACCTTGTGTCCATGATCGTGGAAAAGGCCGTGAACATGGCCCAGATGGACGGCCTGAACGTCCCCATCCTCGGCATCGTGGAGAACATGTCCTATTTCCAGTGCGACGACTGCGGCAAGAAGCACTTCATCTTCGGCCAGAGCAGGCTTGAAGAGATAGCCGAACGCCACGGCATCGCCAACGTGGCCCGCCTGCCCATCGACCCGGCCATCGCCCGCTCCTGCGACGAGGGCCGCATCGAATCCGTAGCCAGCCCGTGGCTCGACGATATCGTCGAAACCATTCGCGCCCTGTAGCAGGCCAACTTTCCGGCATCATCCCCCATTCCGGAGGATACGCAATATAACCCTTTTATGGGAGGTTTTATGAATTTCCTTCGTTTCGTCGTCATGGCCGCCATGAGCGTTTCGCTCTGCGTGCTGCCCGCCCAGGCCGCTGAGACCCTGCGCGTTTCTTCCACCATCGGCCCTGTTGACGCCGGCATGCTCCCCCTTCTGGCCGACACCTTCACCAAGAAGACCGGCATCCAGATCACCATGGAAAAGGCCGGTACCGGCAAGACCCTGAAGAAAGCCGAAAGCGGCAACTTCGACCTCGTCATGGTCCATGCCCGCAAGCTTGAAGACGCCTTCTGCGCCGCCGGCTTCGGCGTTGACCGCCGCGACGTCATGTACAACGACTTCGTGATCCTCGGCCCCAAGAACGACCCCGCCGGCGTGAAGGGCATGAAGAAGGTGACCGAGGCCGTGGCCAAGATCGCCGCCGCCAAGGTGCACTTCGTTTCCCGCGCCGACAAGTCCGGCACCAACGTGAAGGAAATGGAAATCTGGGAAGCCGCCGGCATCCAGCCTTCCGGCGACTGGTATGAAAAGTGGGAAGGCGGCCCCAAGGGCAACAAGGCCACCACGCTCTACGTGAACGAAAAGCAGGCCTACACCCTGATGGACCGCGCCACCTGGCTGACCCTTCAGGACAAGGTCTCCGTGGTTCCGCTCATGGAAGCCGACCCCCTCATGCTGAACCTCATCGCCATCATCCGCGTGAACCCCGAAAAGTTCCCCGCCATCCACAAGGATGAAGCCCTCCAGTTCGCCGACTGGCTGGTGAGCGACGAAGCCCAGATCCTCATCCGCGACTTCGGCAAGGACAAGTACGGCCAGCCCCTGTTCTTCCCCAACTCCGACCAGTGGAACGCCAAGCACAAGAAGTAATCTTCTGACAGCGTGACCATAGGCCGCCGCGGTACATCCTGCGGCGGCTTTTTTTGCCTGAACGCCATGAAAAGAGGCCGCCGGATCGCTCCAGCGGCCTCTTCGGCTTTCAGGAAAGGGATTCGCTACTGCGCGGACTTGGGCAGAGCGCGGGACTGAACAGCGGGCGACCTGTCGCTGTAATGCGTGTGCAGAAGCTCGTGCGCCTTGTGAGAATTGGGCTCGCCAAGGAAGTCGTCGTACAGCTTCCTGACCTGCGGGTTCAGATGCGACTGGCGGCGCGGCATTTCCCTGTCGATGGCGTACAGGCCCTGCTGGCGGGCGCGCGCACCGGGGTGATAATCGCCCTTCATGCGGCAGGTCCCGCCGCCGTCCACACAGCCGCCGGGGCAGGCCATGACTTCGATGAACGTGTAGGGGGACTTCCCGGCCACAGCCTCTTCGGCCAGCCTGCGGGCATTGCCAAGGCCGTGGCACACCGCCACGCGGATGGAACCGTTGCCCTCGCCAAGGTCCACCACGGCTTCGCGCAGACCTTCCTCGCCGCGCACGGGCAGAACGTCCACGCCGGGCAGTTCCCTGTTGTTGAGCACGGCGTACACGGTGCGCACGGCGGCTTCCATAACGCCGCCCGTGGTACCGAAGATGACGGCCGCGCCCGTGGAATCGCTCATGAAGGGGTCGTCGAAGGGTTCGGGCTGTACGTCGGCAAGGTCGATGCCGCAAAGGCGGAACAGGCGGGCCAGTTCGCGCACGGTGAGCACGGTGTCGATGTCGGGCACGCCGCCGCGGGCGAGTTCGGGCCGTGCGGCCTCGTCCTTCTTAGCCACGCAGGGCATGATGGACACAGTGCGGATGCTGGAGGCGGGTACGCCCAGCTTCTCGGGCAGGTAGCTCTTGCACAGGGCTCCGGTCACGGCCTGCGGGGAACGGGTGCTGGAGATGTGCGGAAGCACTGCGGGGATATGCTGTTCCGCGAAGTTCATCCAGCCGGGGCAGCAGGACGTGAACATGGGCAGAGTGCCGCCGTTTCTGATGCGGCCCAGAAGTTCCGTGCCTTCCTCCATGATGACCACGTCGGCGGCGAAATCGGTATCGATGACCACGTCCGCGCCGATGCGGCGCAGGGCGGCCACGATGCGGCCTTCCACGTTCTCGCCCGGGCCGAAGCCGAAGGCCTCGCCCAGCACCACGCGGACGGAAGGCGCAAAGGAAAAGACGGTGCGCACGGCCGGGTCGGCAAGGTATTCGAGCACCACGTCGTTCTCGTCGCGTTCGGCAAGTGCGCCCACGGGGCAGACCAGCGTACACTGGCCGCACTGGATGCAGGCCTGCTTGTCGAGCAGGATGGGCAGTTCGCCCTTGCCGGTGCTGTCGGGGTGCATGGCGCCCACGCCCTGCACGGAGCGGCACACTTCCACACAGCGCATGCAGCGCACGCATTTGCTCATGTCGCGCACAAGGCCGCGAAGCCCGTCGTCCGGGCGCAGGGGGCCGCGGGGGGCGAAGCGGCTGGCAGCAAGCCCCACCTTATTGCGCAGTTCCTGAAGTTCGCAGTCGCCGTGGCGGGCGCAGTCGTCGCAGGAAAGGTCGTGTTCGGCAAAGACCATCTCCACCTGCATGCGCTGGCGGGCGCGCACTTCGGCGCTGTCCGTGACCACGACCATGCCCTCTTCGAGAGGCGTGGAGCAGGAGGTCACGAATTCCTTCCTGCCGCCGGGGAACTCGCACTCCACAAGGCAGACGCGGCAGGTGGCCGGATTGTGGTCGAGCGCTTTGAAGGCGCACAGCGAGGGGATGAAGATGCCGTTCCTGCGCGCGGCGGCAAGGATGGTCTCCCCCTGGCTGAACGTGATGCTGATACCGTTTATGATGGCGTTCATGGTTTCCTCTCTTCAAGCCCGAACGGGCTGAGATTATCCGGCATTGCGGCCGATGCCGGGAGAGCCTTCCCAGCTTTCCCAGTGGATATCGTTGGTGCGCCAGTCCGGGATACCGACGGCTTGGCGCTGTATATCGTAGTAATAAGACCAGCCCGTGTAGGGGTTGAAGATCTGCACCTGCGGCAGGCGTATCACGGACGTGCCGTCCACAGGAAGGCCGTTCATCTCGGCCACGTTCTTCACGGCTTCGAAAGCCATGGCCGCATTGGTCATGCGGACGAAAATACCGCAGGAACGCGCCGGAAGCTCGCCCTTCATCATGGCGGCCCCTACGCCCGGGAGCAGTTTGTCCGCACGGCCGGGGTAGTTCAGCGCCTTCACGTATTTCAGGCGAAGGGCCTGATAGTCGATGTCTTCCAAGGCCGTGCCTTCCGTGCCGAAGCCGCCGAGCCCTTCCATGGTCACGTCGCCTTCGCCGTGCACGAACGTGCCCACCACCCAGCTCCCGGACGAGGCCGGGCCGATGATGGTGCGCACCCGCTCCTCGGCGGCGATGCGGCCCACCAGCAGGTTGGCTTCGACATCGGTCGTGCCGAGGAAGATGAGGTCAACGGGGTCGCTGTCGGCCTCCCAGTGCTCACCGCGAAGGACGCCCCTCAGCCATGCGGCATCGAAGCGGCACAGCGCCCTGTTCCAGCCCTGCACCACGGCTTCCGGGTTGACGGAAAGCAGATGGGCGCGCCAGGCGTCCACCTTGGGCATGCCTATCTCGCGCACGGTGAAGGGCAGGCGGTTGAGATTGGTGTCCTCCACCGTATCATTGTCGATAAGGCCGAAGCGCGTGAACCCGGCACGCAGGAGCATATCCACAACGGCACCGTTGCCGCCGCAGCCTACGACGAGCACCTTGCACTCGCGCACCTTTTCCAGCACGTCGCGGCTGAAAAGGCGGAAACCTTCCTGTCTGTCGATGAGGGCTTCCCACATATCCGTCACTCCTTGTCGAAGGGGGCAGAGATGACCAGAGAATCCTTGAGCGCCTCCACTTCCGCGCCGCCCGTGCGCAGGAGAGCGCCGGGGCCGTACTCCGTTCCCCCGCTTCCGAGCGCACCCGAAAGCACGAAGAAGGAGCCTTCGTCCACGCCTTCCCGGGCAGGCACGTCGCCCTTCCTCAGGGGAAGCATGGCCCCGCGCCGGAGCACGCGCATCAGGTCGGGCGTTCCGTCCAGTCCGGGGCAGAGCCCGGCAAGGGTGGAGCGGCGTTCGGCATCGGGCATGGCGCAGAGCGCTTTCTGCGCCAGCTCGGGGCAGGTGCGCAGGGCAAGCTCTATCCATTCGCGGTTGGCCTCGGCATCCCGCCCGAGCGAGGCCAGCGGGGAACGCATGCTCCTGAGATAGGGCACATCGTCCACCACCAGCATCATGGGCAGGCGGTAAGCCCCGCTTCTCAGGGACTTGCCATGCCCGTAAAGCCGGTAGCCAAGGCGTTCATACAGGGCCGCCATGCCCGGGGCGCAGTAATGCGCGGCGTAGTGATAGCCTTCCGCAGTGAAGGTGCGGGCCAGATGCAGGCAGAGCGAGCCGAAAAGCGCGGAGTTGCGGGCCTCCTTCGCCACGATGACGCGGGAAATCAGCACGAGCTGGGGCAGGAGGGGCGCAAGGCGCGGCACTTCGAACATATCCCGCCACTCGCCATAAAGCGAAGGCTCGGCGGCAGGCGTCGCCGTTCCCACAGCCACGACCGCGCCTTCGGGGGAGCGCGCCGCAAAGTGCCACGAACCGTCGTCGTGCGGGAGCCAGACCCGCCGGGCCGTGTGATCGGTCCCCGGCAGGCCTTCCCTGTCCACGAAATACTGTTCGTAGCGGAAGCGGTACACCTCTTCCAGAGCAGAAGGGCTCACCTTTTCCCAGATGATGCTCACAAGGTCTCCGCAGGCATCAGGCCTGAGCCTGATACTTCTCCAGATGGTCCAGCGCCTCGGGGAAGCGCTTCAGATAGAAGGGGCAGACGCCGAAAAACGCGCCCTTGCGCACGATGTCGAGCCCCATGTCCATCGCAGGCACGGCAGAAGCCGCCTGCACACAGGCCACAAGGCTGTCCGGCAGGTCGCCCGTGGCCAGAGCGGCAAGGCCTTCGGGGTCGAGGCCGAAGCGGCAGGCAAGGGCCAGCACCTCGGCTATGCGCCCGTCAGGCGCCCCGGCTTCGCAGAGGGCCGCAAGGCCCATGATGCCCGTGCTGGCCGCATGGCCGCCCTTCACCGGCATCCAGAAGCCGCAGGGGGCGGTACAGCCGAAGCAGGCCACGGAACGGCCCACGGCGGCAGGCGCTTTGCCCGCGAAGTCCGGCTTGGCCGCCTTGATGAGGGCGGCAAGGGAAGAGGCCGTAAGGCGCTCCACCTTGGCCGAGGTGCGGGCAGGGTCGTCCAGCGGTACAGGGGAAAGGAAGGGGCGCGCGCCGTTGAAGCAGATGCCGGCCACCCTGCGGGCGGCAAGGGCAAGGGCCAGCTCGGCAGAGCGCGGGGCAAGGCCGGGTTCCACGGCAAGCGCGGCGGCGCTGGAGCCGAGGAAGGCCGCAGGGCCTGTGACGATGAACACGGCCTGCGTGTCGGCATACGTTCCGCGCAGGAGCTTCGCCTCGCGTTCCAGAGCGGCACGCTGGGCCGGGACTTCGGCGGAAGGCTCGGCAGGCACGAGGGCGGCGTCCTTCTCATCGAGAACAAGGCCGCAGGGAGAAGCGGCATGGCCCTTGATCACCACGGCGTCGAGTCCGCAACGGCGCAGGGCCGGGGCGCTATGCCCCTTGACTATCGCACCCTTTCCTCCGGCGTACAGCGCAAGCACGCTGGACGACGGCGCGTAGGAGCCGGAAAGGCGGCCTGCGGCGATGACCACGTCCCCGGGGAAGAGTTCGGCCAGCACGGAGAGGTCTCCGGCTTCGAAGGCCTTCTGCGGCAGGGGCTGGCGCTGGAGCGTTCCGGCGGCAAGGTCGGCAACGAGCATGGAATTCAGGAAGAAAGCCTTCATGCCTTGTCCTCCTTCTGGGCGGCGCAGGCCGTGGGGAGCTGGCCGGGCACGGCCTTTCTCTTCTGCCAGCGGAAGCGCACGGTGGCGGCGTTATGCGGGCAGGCGCTCACACAGCGCAGGCACATGATACATTCGGACATATCGATCCTGGGGCTCACGCCCTGCACGAGCTGTTCCTCGGGAATGATGCCCATCGGGCACACGGACGCACAGCGCATGCAGGAGAACTTCTTACAGCGCGGCGCGCCTATCTCGATGCGCACAAGCCCCACCTTGGCGGCCAGTGCAAGCGTAGCGCCCACGGGGCAGAAGTAGCGGCACCAGGAACGGCGTTCGCCAAGGTCGAGGGCGGCCACCGCCGGGATGAGGGCGGCTTCGGCCCCGGCCATGACGGAGTTCAGGCCGTAGGAGCGGCACACCGTACCGATGGGGCAGACGGTGCAGAAGGCCTGCGTGCTCACCGCACCGGCGGCGGCAAGGCTGCCCGCGCCCACGCCGTACTTGTTCAGGCGATGGCGCAGGAAGGACGGCAGGCGGAAGAGCCTGTGCGGGATGACCTTGTCCACAAGGTCGAGCACGAAGCCGAAGGGGCATACCCAGCCGCAGAACACGCGCCCGAACACCACGGTAAGGCCCATGAGCACAAGGGCCGCGGCCACGGTGGTGAGCAGGATGAACTTGCCGGAGAACACGTTCTGGAGCACGCCGAAGGGGCAGGCGATGTCCAGCGTGGCGATATTGATGGCGCACACTGTACCCGTGAACACCACGATGAGCAGGAAGAAGCTGATGAGCTGGCACAGCCAGCGCAGGGGGGCTATCCACAGGGAACGGCGGCCCTTGGTGTAGGAGAGCGCGCCGTTGGGGCAGGCTTCCACGCAGGCGGGCTGGCCGCCGCACAGGTCGCACTTCACCACTTCGCCTTCGGCGGAGCGCAGAGGCGCGGCTTCGGGGCAGGCGTTCATGCACAGGCCGCAGTTCACGCAAAGGCCCTTGTCCATGCGCACCACGCCATCCTTGCCCTTGGAAAGCGCGCCGTTGGGGCAGGCCTTCATGCACTGGGGGTCAAGGCAGTGCTGGCAGAGCACGGCAAAGCTGGAACCGGCCTCGGCGTCGCGCAGGACATGGACGCGGGGAGCGCGGGGCTTGCCCTGCTCCGCTCCGCCCGAGGCACAGACCGCTTCGCAAAGGCCGCAGCCCGTACAGCGCTTCGGGTCGAACACCACGCCCGGAGCGGACTTCGCGGCCCTTGCGCTCGCCTTGGCGGGCGGGAAGAGGTCGCTCATCCTTTCCAGCTTGAGATTCATGTTTTTCGACATGGCTTTTCTCTCTATAGGTTTCCGCAAAAGCGGAAGAAAACGGAAGAACTAGCTGTTGTTGCGAACATAGGCACGGCGGCGGCAGGCCGGGCAGAGCGAGGCGTACGAAAGATCGCCCTCGAATCCGGCGTTCACCGCGCCTTCCAAGTAGCGGCCCGCATCGGCGGGAAGCATGGGAGCGCCGCAGCACGAACACACGGAAAGCTGGGAGCGGGCCTGAACACGGCGCAGGTCGGCAATGAGCCCGGCCACGTCCACGCCTGCGGGGCAGGTCTGGGAGCAGGAACGGCATTGCAGGCAGGATGCCACGCCGGGCATATCCTCCATGCCGCGCAGGGCCTGCTGTACCACGCCGCGCGGCGACTTCACGCGGGAGAATCCCGGCGAGGTCTCGGCCATCGGGCAGAGCGCCACGCACTTGCCGCATTCCACGCACTGGAACGCGTTATGGGCCTTCAGGATATCAAGATAGGGTCTGCTCATGCCTTCTTCCCTCCAGTGCTCTTCCATTCAGGGGCGGCAATGCCGAGGGCGTCGCCAAGGCGGCGCTGGGCGCGCATGGGAGAAGCCTTGCCTTCGCCGGAAGCGTAGCCGCGCGCCTTGAGCGAACGGGCCACGGCGCGGTGCAGTTCCAGAAGGGGCAGGCCCTGCGGGCACACGTCCTGGCAGGCTCCGCACTGTACGCAGACATCGGCTACGTGCATGGCGCGGGCAAGGTGATAGCCCAGCGGAGACGGCGGCATCATACCGGCGGGGAGCACGGCGCACTCGTCGAGGGCGCAGGTGGGGCAGACGCAGACCGGGCAGGCCGTGCGGCACCAGTGGCACTGCACACAGCGGGAGAATTCCTTCTGCCAGCGGGCGGCATTGGCCGCAAGGTCGGTAGGCAGGGCGGGGGCGGCTTCGGAAGGAGCGTCCCCGGGCCATTCCGGGCGCTCGCATCCGCAGGCGGCGACCTGTTCGGGCGAACAGGCTTCGGGGATGAAGCAGAGCTCTTCGGCCGGGAACTGGTTCAGGGCGGCCTGTTCCTTCAGGGCGCGGGCGTCGCAGGCGCGGCAGAGCACGGCCAGAGGCGCTTCGCAAGCCAGAGCCGAGGCGCGCAGGGCAAGGTCGTCCGTTCCCTGCACGGCTCCGGTGCGACGGTCGCGCAGGATACGGCCAGCCAGCTTGCCCAGAGGGTATTTCACGCCGCAGACAAGGGCTTCAAGCTCGGCTTCAGTACGGAACAGGGCCGGGACAGGGCCGCGGGAGCTGGCGGAAAGCGCCAGAACGGCCTTGCCGGAACGGATGGCTTCGGCGGCCTTTCCGCGCAGTTCCGCAGGAGCGGCCACACCTTCGTCCAGCACAGGGACCGGGCGTTCGGGGCGCTTCTCCGAGGCAGGAGCCACGGGGAGCATGGCCGGGAGCGTGTCCAGTTCGGCGGCGAAATCGTTCATGGTGCGGGCGTACTGTTCGGCCTCATGCGCCGTGCCCCACGAGATGAGCAAGCGGCGGCGGTCGATGCCCACGGCTTCCAGCAGGTCGGCCAGCGTTTCAAGGCGCACATGCTCATCGCGGTTGGCGTCGTTATGGCGGCAGCCGCCAAGGTGACAACCCAGCACGGCCACGCCGGAAGCGCCGTTCACGAAAGCCTGTATCACAGCGTCGGCAGACACGCTCCCCGCGCAGGAGACCGGCATGAGCCGTATCCCCGCAGGCAGGGGCAGGCGGTCGCGCCCGGCGCGCTCCGCACCCAGCAGGGAGCAGAAGCGGCAGGCGAAGACGCAGATCTTCTTATCGGTGGAAGATGCCATCAGGACAGCCTCCTTTTCGTCGGGGCGACCACGCCGAGCGCGGCCAGGATTTCACGGGTGGAAGGCACGCCCGGAAGCACGGCCGCCTTGCAGGGGCAGACTGCGGCACACGCGCCGCAGCGGCGGCAGAGTTCGGCTTCCACAGCGCTCTTTCCGTCTTCGCCAAGGCGGCAGGCGCCATGCGGGCAGGCCTGCACACAGCGGCCGCAGCCGGAACACAGCGCCGTGCGGATGGAGGCGGCGGGGCCTTCTTCGGGCATTTCGTCCATGGGCATACGGTTCTCGCGCAGGAAGCGCGCGGCCATGACGGCGGCGGCCCTGCCCTGCTCCACAGCCTGATCCACAAAGGCAGGCCAGCGGACGGAACCGCAGAGGAACACGCCCTCGGCATCGCTTTCCAGCGGATGAGCAGGTTCGTGGCCGCGGATGAAGCGCATGGCGTCCATGCGGAGGCCAAGGCCTTCGGCCAGTTCCACGGAAGCGGGTGCAGGGGCCACGGGCGTGGAGCAGACCAGCATATCGGCCTTCAGCACTTCTTCGGGCGCTCCGGCAGACGCGGGCAGGCGCACGGCCCGCACGTTCCCTTCGCCTTCCACGGCAAGGGCGTTCATGTCGTCCACGTGCAGGAAGCGCACGCCGCTCTGCATGGCCTTGCGGTACAGGGCTTCAAGGGCCACGCCGGGCATGACCATCTGGCGGTTCAGCACCGTGACCGTGGCTTCGGGCTTCAGCGCCACAAGGCGCAGGGCGTTTTTCACGGCCGTGGGGCAGCAGAGGGCACTGCAGTAGTTATGCTCTTCGTCGCGGGCGTTCACACACTGCACGAAAACAGCGTCGGCAGGCAGGAGATCGGCGCTCTTGCGGCCCTGCTCCACAGCGGTGAGCAGAGCGTCCAGCTCCATCTGGCTGACCACGCCCTTGAGCTCGCCGGAGCGCATCTTGCCGCCGGGGAGCACGGGGCGGCCGCCCAGAGCAAGGATGACAGCGCCAAAGGAAGCGCGCTTCGACTCAGCTCCGGAACGCAGTTCCACGCTCCAGCCGCCTTTCTCGCGCACGATGCCGCGCACTTCCGTCCCGAGCAGGACATCGGCCCCGTCCAGAGGAAGGGCGGCCTTGACGGAAGAGGCGCTCTCCATGCGGGGGAAGAGCGTTCCAAGCTGGTTCAGCATACCGCCGAGGGAGGTGCGGCGCTCGGCAAGGGTAACAGGGACGCCGAGGGCGGCCAGCGCGGACGCGGCGGCCATACCGGCAGGCCCGGCACCGGCCACGAGCACGCCCTTGCCGGACGCGGGGCAGGCTTCAGCGGGAGCGGCGCTTTCGAGGCGGGCAAAGCCCATGCGCACGAGGTCGGCGGCCTGAGCGGCCACGCCGGCGGAATCCTTGCTTCCGGGCCAGACGCAGGCTTCGCGGATGTCGGCCAGTTCGGCGCGCACGCCGGGGGCGGCACTGCGCAGGCAGGCAAGGGCCTGAGCGCCGCGCGAACCCTTGGAGCAGGCGGCGGCCACAACGGTATCGGCAGGCCCGAAGGCCATGCCTTCCAGCGCCTTACGGCAGGCCGCATTGTCGCAGAGGCGATCCACGGCCTTAAGGGCCACCGCAGGGCCAAGGGCGGAACGCAGGGCTTCTTCCTTCAGCGAAGAAGCGAGCGTGCCCATGCAGGTACAGTAAAGGCAGTATTTCATGCGTCACCTCCCACGCTTTCGGCAGAACGGCGGCGCATGGCCGCTGCGGCCGCGGTGGCCACGCCCTGGATGACGGCTCCGGCCACGTCCACAGGTTCGGCGCAGAAGCCGCAGGCCAGCGTGACCGGGGCCAGAGGACCGGCGGAAGCGGCGGGCGTATGGCCGGGAAGCGGGCACTGAGCAAGGCCGCCGTTCACGACCACCATATCGAAGTGTTCGCCAAGGGCGGAACCGGTAGCGGCGTCCTCGTAGCGCAGGCCTATGCCGAGCTTACCGGCTTCCTTCACAAGGCCGGGGCGAGAACGCACAAGGCGTATGCCTTCGACCTCGCCTGCGCGCACGTAGGCTTCCTGACCGGCACCGGGGGCGCGCAGGTCGTTGTAGAAAAGGGTGATGTCGAGGTCGGGCTGGCGGCGCTTGAGCCAGCGGGCCTGCTTCATGGCGTGCATACAGCAGACCGCCGCGCAGTAGGGCAGGTGGCGCACGTCTCGAGCACCGGCGCACTGCACGAAGGCCACGCGGCGCACGGGGCGGCCGTCAGAACGGGTGGTGAGCCTGTCCTGCCCGCGGCTTTCGCCGTGCCACGCTTCGAATTCCATGGCGGTGCAGATATCGGGATGGGAACCGGAACCGAATTCGGGGGCGTGTTCAGGTTCGCCGGGCCGGGGTTCGGCAAAGCCGGTGGCGTAGATGACATCGGCCACAGGCACGGAGACCGTGACGGGCTTCACGCCAAGGTCGATGGCCTGCACCGGGCAGGCCTTGGCGCAGGCTCCGCACTTGTCGCAGAGGGCCTCGTCGATGCGCATGGCAGGCGGCAGGGCCGGGTCCCACGTCATGATGGGGTCGCGGCGCAGGACGGCCTTCCTGGGGCAGGCTTCGGCACAGGAACCGCAGAAGAGGCAGGAGGCCGGGTCAATGGCGGGGCGGCGCAGGGTGACTTCCGCCAGCGCCTGTTCCCCGTCGGTGGAAAGGCCGGTGAGCTCGGCGTGGAGCACGACCTTGATGAGCGGGGATTCATAGCAGGCCTTGGCCGTGGACCATGCGGGGCAGAAGGCGCAATGGTCGGTGGGATAGACCTTGTCCAGCCGCATGACCTGACCGCCGAGGTGGGCGTTCTTCTCCACAAGGAGCACGGGAACACCGAGGGCGGCAAGGCTGAGGGCGGCCTGCATGCCGGAAACGCCGCCGCCCACGATGAGGACGGAGCGGGGATCGACCTGAGAAGCAGAGAGATTCAGAGCACTGAGCATGATGTCACCCCTACTTGTTCAGGCCGTAAGCCTGACTCAGCTTTTCCATGCGCTTGCTGAACCATTCGCCGAAGGTCTTCTGCGGGATGACCTCGGTACGGCTTTCCAGCTTTTCGATCACCCTTTCCTTGGGCGCTTCGAAGCGCTTGATCTTGGTGGTATCCACAGTGAGCGCTCCGCGTTCGGTCTCCGGGCAGCGGCGCAGGCAGGCCCCGCAGCCGGTGCACTTCTTGGCATCGACCACAGGCCAGCGGCGCTTCTCCAGCTTGATGGCCTTGAATTCGCGGCAGGCGTCCACGCAGACCTTGCAGCGGCGCTTATTAAGGTAGGTGAGGCAGGCGTCCTTATGGATGACCACCACGCCCATGCGCAGTTCCTTTTCCGCCACTTTGGCCAGAGCGCCGCTGGGGCAGACGCGCATACAGTCCATGCACTGAATGCACTTGTAGATATCGAGGATAGGCGTGCCGACGTTGGCTATGCCGTCGGTGATATGGGCCACCTGAAGGGCCGCAGGTTCACAGGCGTCCACACAGCGCATACAGCGCTGGCAGCGCGCCAGAAAGTCCGGTTCAGTGATAGCGCCGGGCGGGCGGAGCAGATCGTCCTTGCCGGAAGCGAGCCCGGCCATGCCGGAAAGCCCGCCGCCGACCACGACAGTGCCGGCCACGACTTGTAAGAATTTTCTGCGATCGCAGTCCATGCCTGACCTCCGAGGCTTGAGTCAAAAGCAAGTTAGAAGTTCGCTTTTCCGAGTAAAGCCGGGGATATCATAGCCCTATGCTCCCTACTCTTCAATCCTTTGCAGAAGGAAAAATTTCACGAGAGCGGGCAAAAAGATGTCCGCCAGCCCAGAGCGGACCGGCGGACGTGAGGTTCAACGCGAGAGGCAGGCCCCTCGGTTCAGATTACAGGCAGAAGTCGAGGCCGTACTTCTTGAGGCAGTCGGCGGTAGGAACGCCGTTGCTGTCCCAGCCGAAGTAGGCATAGTAGTCGTCCTGGATCTTCTTGATTTCTTCAGGAGTCCACTTGGCACCGGCCTTCGGGCCTTCGGGCATGGCTTCGTACACGCGGGCGGGGGGCATATCGCTCTGGCGGTTGTCACCGGCTTCGCGGTGGCTGTAGGCGCGCTGGAGGGTCACGATACGGCGGCCGATGATGTCGAATTCGGCTTCGGTCATGTCCCAGCCGCAGAGCGGGTTCAGCATGTCGATGATGTTCTTGTTGGCCTTCTTGCCCCAGGTGCCGGGCACGAAGTAGCAGAGGCAGCAGGAAGAACCGACGATACGGTCGGCGATGACCTTGGGAGAGCCGCCGTCGGTATGAGCGCCGCCGCGGGGGCCGAGGGAGTAGGAGGTCATCATGCCGCGGGCGGTACGGGGGTCCCATGCGGCGAAGCCCTGCTTACGGGCCACGCAGGCGTACTTGGGAGCGTCGCCGCCGATCTTCTGAGCCATAGCCCAGGGGCCCATGCCCAGAAGTTCACCGGCCTTGCCCTTCTTGTGGGCGATGGCTTCGAAGAGCTGGTAGGCGGCGTCGAAGTTGCCCCACTGGGCGTCGATACCGTCGAGGTCTTCGGCCTTCAGGATGCCGCGCTGGACGAGTTCCATGGTGAAGGAGACGGCGTTGCCGGCACCGATGTTGTCGAGGCCCATGGCGTCGCAGAGCTCGATGAGGGGCATGGCCTCGTCGAGGGTGGCCATACCGAGGTTGGAGCCTTCCATAACGCCGGATTCGTATTCGGGGCCTTCAGCGATGAGGCCTTCATGCTTCTCCACGCCGCGCAGGACGCCGAGCTTCATGCAGTGCACCTGGCAGCCGGGGCAGGCGGTGTGCTTCTGCCAGAAGGTACGGGAGGATTCTTCAGAGCCGAGGCCAGCCACGTCAGGATAGTAGCCGGTCTGATAGTTGCGGGTGGCGAGGTCGGTATCGTACCAGCCGTTCTGGTCGAGGGAGAGGGCGGTACCGAACTGACGGAAGCCGGGGGCGCGGTCGTTGGCGGCGCATTCTTCCACAGCGCGGCCGGCGGCTTCATGGAAGCCCTTGTCGTCGGCCATAGGCACATAGCCGGTGCCGTAGATGGCCACGCCCTTGAGGTTCTTGCTGCCCATGACAGCGCCGCCGCCAAGACGGCCAGCCGCCTTGAAGCGTTCGGAAATGATGCAGGCGATGGGCACGAGGTTTTCACCGGCAGGGCCGATGACCATGCAGTAGGCATCAGGGTTCTTGATGTCTTCCTTGATCATCTCTTCGGCCTGGAAGGTGTCGGTACCGGCCATAGCGGAAGCGTCGCGGATCTCCACCTTGTCATCTTCGATGTAGATGTAGGAGAGCTTGGGAGCCTTGCCGCGCATGATGATCATGTCGTAGCCGGCCCAGCGGATGGAGTTGGAGAAACCGCCGCCCACGAAGGAGTTGCCGAGGCCGCCGGACACGGGGCTCTTGAAGTTCACGGACAGACGAGCGCCGGGGCACTCGGTGCCGCAGAGCGGGCCGGAAGCGAAGATCAGGAGGTTTTCAGGAGACATAGGGTCAGTGCCCTTGGGGATCTCCTTCCACATATAATAGGTGGCGAGGCCGGTGCCGCCAAGAAGCTTGCGGGCAAGGGCTTCGTCGTAGGTACGGACCTTGTGAGTGCCGGTGGTAAGGTCGATATCGAGGATCTTACCGAAAATTCCGCCTTTGGGAGCTGCCATGGTGAATTACCTCCGTTCGCCTTCCACATTGGGGTAGTACATGGATCTGATGAGACCTTCCACGGCATCATCGGGGGTCACGTCGCGGTAGCTGCGGTGCACGCCGCCCACGCGGGGGTCGCAGCGCAGGACTTCGCCGGTTTCGCGGGCCTGACGGTTGCAGGCCTTGACGCACTGGGGGTCGCCGCCGCAGAGGTCGCAGAACAGCGGCAGGCCGGTGCGAACGTTGATGCGGAGGTACTGGGGAGGACAGGCTTCGACGCACTTGTTGCACTTGATGCCGAGGCAGAGCTTTTCGTCATGGAACTTGATGACGTTGCTTTCCTTGTCCTTGTAGATGGCCTTCTTGGGCGTGGTGGGGCAGGCTTCCACGCAGGGGGCGTCGGCGCAGTGCCAGCAGATCATGGGCACGTCCACGATGCCTTTCACGCGGCGCACATGGATGCGGGACATGGAGGGCTGGACGCGGCCTTCATGGTGCAGGGAGCAGGCGTACACGCAGCTGTTGCAGCCGGTGCAGTTCTTACGCACCACCAGCAGAGACTTGGCAGGGGGCGTAGCAGGCTTGGGAGCGGCCTTGGGAGCTTCGGCCTTGGGGGCGGCGATAGCGTCCTTGGCGGCGCCAAGGGCCATGGCGGCAGGCACGGTAACGGCCACAGTCGCCATGGAACCGCGCAGGAAGCTGCGGCGGCTCAGGGAATGTTCGGACTTCTGGGAATCCACTGTCGGCTTCTCATTTTCCGCTTTCATAGGGTTCTCCTGGTTTATTGAGAAATATGGTATGACGGCAGAAAGGACCGGAACCATCCGGTCGTGATTACAATCACAATACGCTATTTCAATAAATACACAAGGGGAAAAAAATTTTTTCATTATGCTTTTTTAAACATATTCGAATGCTCCGGCAGACTTCCCCCGCAACGGGCCTCCACGAACCGGGGGAGAGTGCCGAAAGGAAACGGGCTGGCCTGTAAAAATACGGCGATACTGCGACTCTATCGCGCCCCCTTCGCTTCCCGCTTGCCCGGGAACAGCCTGCCCGGCGCTCTCCGGCCTTCCCGACTGCCCTCCCCTGCGGCTTTACTTTGGAGGGGGGCGCTGTTATTCAGAAAGGAACGCCCATGTTCCCAAATGCCCATTCCGGCACAACTCCTTCCCGGGAGAAGCTCATGCTGCTTTCCACGATCGTAAAAAATTTCAAGAATATCCGTGTGCTCTGCATAGGCGATGTCATGCTCGACCACTTCCTTTACGGCAAGGTCGAACGCATCTCCCCAGAAGCGCCTGTCCCGGTCTTCAACTACCGCAGTGAAAAAAGCATGCTCGGCGGAGCGGGCAACGTGGTGGCCAACCTCAACACGCTGGGCTGCCGTGCCGACCTCATCTGCTTCATCGGGGCCGATGCCGCCGGGGAGGAAGTGCGCCGCCAGCTCGCAGGCGTGAGCCGCAGCTCCCTGCCCATCGAAGTTCCCGGCTTCCCCACCATAGAAAAGACGCGCGTCATCGCAGGCAACAGCCACCTCCTGCGCATCGACAACGAACGCCGCTTCGACGACGTGGCCGAAGCCGACGCCGTGCTCGACGCCGAACTCGACGCCCGGGTGCAGGAGGCCGACATCGTCCTGCTTTCCGACTACGCCAAGGGCATGCTCTCCCCGGGCCGCTGCCAGCGCATCATCGAGGCCTGCCGCAAAACCGCGAAGCCCGTCATCATCGACCCCAAGGGAAGCGACTACGGCAAGTACGCCAAGGCCACCGTGGTCAAGCCCAACCTCAAGGAATTCAACCAAGCCACGGGCATGGCCGCCTCGGCCGACGCGCCCGACTTCTTCGACAGCCTGCGGCAGGGCGCGCGCCTGCTTTTCGAGCGCCACGGCATCGAGAACCTGCTGGTCACTCTCAGCGAACACGGCATGGCCTTCGTTTCGGCGCAGAATCCTGACAGCCTTTTCCACATCCCCACCGAAGCCCGCGAAGTCTTCGACGTTTCCGGCGCGGGCGACACGTCGCTCGCCGCCTTCGGCGCCGCCCTTGCCGCCGGGGCCGACATTCAGGACGCCATGAAGCTGGCCAACATCGCTTCCGGCATAGCCGTGGGCAAGCTCGGCACCTCCTGCGTGAGCGGCGACGAGATACTGGACGCGCTCTCCCGCCGCAGGGGCAGCAGTGCCGGGCTGGGCTGGAAGCAGAAGAGCAAGATCGTCTCGGTGCGCGAAGCCGCCGACATCGCGGCCCAGTGCCGCGAACAGGGCCGCAAGGTCGGCTTCACCAACGGCTGTTTCGACCTGCTCCATCAGGGCCATCTCCATTCCCTCATGCAGGCCCGGCAGAACTGCGACGTGCTCATGGTAGGCCTGAATACCGACGCTTCCATCAAGCGCCTCAAGGGCCCGGAACGCCCCATACAGGACGAGAAGACCCGCGCCCTGCTCCTTGCCTCGCTGGAATTCGTGGACTTCGTGATCATGTTCGACGACGATACCGCCCTGCCCACCGTGGACGCCGTGCGGCCCGACCTCATCCTTAAGGAAGGCTACACCATCGACCGCTGGCCAGAAGCCCAGTTCGTGGAAAGCTACGGCGGCAAGGCCGTTACCCTGACCCGCCTCGACGGATTTTCCACCACCAGCACCATAGCCCGCATGAAAAAATAGCAGGGCAGGAACGACGAGGGGCTCCGGCCCCTCTTTTTTTGCCCTGCCCCTCCTAGCGCCGGGATATGTTTTTACAAAAAGGGGAATCTCCGCGAAAAAAGGGCTCCATTCGCCAAATCGTGCGATGTTATTTGACAATTCTTGAAAAATTATTAGTCTGGAAAAACTTCTTTTTTCAACAAGATGCCCCTGCCCTCCGGCCCGCCGCCGCAGGCAGGCCCGGGGCATGGAAACCCTCCTTCGAACATGGACCGGCTCCTCCTCACGCTCGCCATCATTTTCGCCAGCCTCATTGCAGGATACCTTTTCCAGCAATGGGTCCGTTCCGGCCGCTCTCCGCTCGACGAGGAGTCCATGCGCGCCCTGCGCCTGCGCATCCAGAAGGGGGCCATGTTCGGCCTCATCCCCCTTTCCGCCATGCTTTCGCTGTGGGGCCTGCCCTCGCCCGACGCCCGCCTGCTGGCCCTGCCCGTTCTCGGCCTCGGCGCGTGGATATGCGGCGGCGTGATGGCGCTGGCTCTCTCCCGCATGATGGGGCTGGACCGCCGCCAGACCGGCAGTATGTTCTGCTGCGGCTCCTTCACCAATATCGGCGCGGTGGGTTCGCTGGTCTCCGTCATGCTCTTCGGCGAGCAGACCATCGCCATTGCCGCGCTGTACCGCCTTTGCGAAGAGCTGTACTATTTCGGCATCGCCATGCCCGTGGCGCGCTGGCACGGCCAGCCCGAAGGCGGCAGGGCCCATTTCTCCCTGCGGGACTTCCGGCTCGAGCCCGTGCTCAAGGTCATACTCTGCGCGCTGGGCCTCGGCATCACGCTGAACCTCGCAGGCGTGCCGCGCCCCGCCCTTTTCGGCACGCTCTCTTCCGCCGCCATGATACTCGGCACTGTCTGCTTCCTGCTTTCCATCGGGATGAGCCTCCGCATTTCGCGCATGGCCTGCTATGCGCGGCAGTCGGCGGCCATTTCGCTCATCAAATTTGCGGGCTGTCCTCTGGTCATCGTAACGCTGGCCATGCTCTGCGGCCTTGGCGACATCGACGGCGGCCTTCCCCTCAAGGTCGTGGCCATCCTTGCCGCCATGCCCGTTGCCATGAACGCCCTCATCCCCCCGTCCCTGTTCGATCTGGACCTGGACCTGGCCAATGCCTGCTGGGTTTTCACCACGCTGGAGCTTATCGTGGTGCTGCCCATCCTTGTCGTCATCCTGCCGCTCCTCTAGGCGGCCCAAGCTGTCCCTGCCCGCTGTTTCCGGGGCTGGGGCATTCTCTTTTTTCCGGGGAACAACGCGAAACGCGTCATAACCATATCTGAGGAGGAATCCATGAAACGCATTTTCCGTTCCGCTCTTCTGGCCGCCCTTTGCCTCGGCCTGTTCGCGGCTCCTGCCGACGCCGCCTACAAAAAGGAATACAAGCTCAGCGTGGTGCCCGGTGCCACTTCCGGCTGGGGCCTTTCCGGCACCTACTTTGCCGACCTGGTGAGAGAACGCACCAACGGCCGCATCAACATCAAGGTGTACCACGGCGCCCAGCTCATGGCCGGCAAGCAGACCTCCGAAATGCTGCTCGTCCGCAACGGCGCCATCGACTTCGCTCTGGCCTCCACCATCAACTGGTCCCCCCAGCTGAAGCAGCTCAACCTCACCGCCCTGCCCTTCTTCGTGGCCAACAACCCTGACCGCTACAAGGCCATGGACGCCATCACCTCCGGCAAGTCCGGCAAGATGCTCATCGACGCCGTGGAAGCCAAGAAGGTCAAATTCATCGGCTGGGGCGAAAACGGCTTCCGCGAACTCACCACCTCCAAGGGTCCCATCCGCAAGCCCGCCGATATGGCCGGCATGAAGCTCCGCGTGTGCGGCACCCCCATCTTCATCGACATCTTCTCCGCCCTTGGCACCAACCCCCAGGCCATCAACTGGTCCGAAGCCGTCACCGGCTTCCAGCAGGGCATCGTGGACGGTCAGGAAAACCCCACCAACGGCATCAATATCCCCCTGCAGGTCTGGACCTGGCATAAGTACCACACCGACTGGCACTACATGATCGACCCCCTGCTCCTCACCGCCAACCAGAAGGTGTGGAAGGAATTCTCCGCTGAAGACAAGAAGATCCTCGAAGAATGCGCCAAGGATATGGAAAAGTACTCCAAGGCCCTTTCCCGCCTCGGCTTCGACGACGGTTCCTCCCTTGCCTACCTGCAGAGCATCGGCAAGGCTCCTGCCGTTACCGATCCCTACAAGACTCTGGCCGACAAGGGCATGAACGTGGTGAAGTTCACCCCCGAAATGATCAAGGAATTCTACGACGCCACCAAGTCCGTTCGCGACAAGTGGACCAAGGAAATCGGCGAAGACCTCGTGAAGGCCGCCGAAGCTGATATGAAGGCCGCCCAGTAAGCGCGCCTGAGGGAGGGGCGGCAGGGCCGCTCCCCCCTTTGATATTTCTCACAAGGGTAGTGATATGCTGGACTTTCTGAACAAACGCCTCGAAGAACTGCTTGGGGCGTTCCTGCTGGCCGTGATGGCGTGCATCGCGTTCGTCAACGTGATCATCCGTTACTGCACAAATCTTTCCTTTGCCGCCTCCGAAGAGCTCACGGTGAACTTCTTCGTGTGGATCGTTCTTCTGGGCACGTCCCGCGCCTTCCGCGAAGGCACGAACTTCAGCATGAACCTGCTGTACGACGCCCTGCCCCGCTACATCAGAAAGGTCCTGTATATCTTCAGCGTGCTCTGCTGCCTTGTCTTCTTCGCCGCCCTTGCCTACGAGGGCTATATCGAAGTGGTCGATGAAATAGAGCTCTCCGTCGTCTCCGAGTCTCTGGCTATCCCGGTGTGGCTGTACACCATCTGCACCCCCGCCATCTCCGTTGTCATCATCGTGCGCATCCTCCAGAAGACCTGGGAAGATTTCCGCACCAGAAATTTCTAGGCGAGGTGACGCATGGAAACTTCTCTGTTCAACGATTCGGCATTCTGGCTGCTCATCGCCTTTGTCGTCCCGCTCATCTTCCGTGTGCCCATCGCCATTTCCCTTGGCCTTTCCGCCCTTCTTGTGGGCTGGTGGTGGGATATGGGCGTGGATATGCTCTCTTACAACTTCTTCGCCGGTGTGGCCAAAGTGCCGCTCCTCGCCATCCCCTTCTTCATTCTGGCGGGCTTCATCATGGAGCGGGCGGGCATAGCCTCGCGCATCGTGCTCCTTGTTGAAACGCTCGTTGGCGACATGACCGGCGGCCTTGCCATCGCCACCGTCGGCGTGGCCACCTTCTGGGGCGCGGTGAGCGGTTCCGGCCCGGCCACTGTGGCCGCTCTGGGCCTCATCCTCATCCCCGCTATGGTGAAAAGCGGCTATGACAAGCCCTTTGCCGCCGCCACGGTCTCCGTGACCTCCGGCCTTGCCATCGTTATCCCGCCCAGCATCGCCTTCATCGTGTACGGCGGCATTGCCGACGTGTCCGTGCCTGCCCTCTTCGCCGCCGGTTTCGCCCCCGGCGTGGTCGTGGCCGGCTTCCTCGCCGTGTCGGTGTTCCTGACTTCCCGCAAGAAGGGCTATCGCGGCAAGCCGCGCACCATGCCCATCCGCAAGGCCCTGCGCGAAGCCTTCTGGGGCGTCATGACGCCTGTGGTCATCCTCGGCGGCATCTACGGCGGCGTGTTCACGCCTACCGAAGCCGCGGCCGTGGCCATTTTCTACGGCCTTTTCGTGGGCGTGTTCATCTACCGCACCATCGACAAGTTCTCCATCCTCGTGGAAGTGCTGGTGGAATCCGTGAAGGCTACGGCCGTCATCATGTTCGTGGTGACCTGCGCCGGCCTCTACGCCTGGGTGGCCAGCACCGTGGGCCTTGTGGAGCGCGGTGCGGCCGTCCTGCTCTCGCTCTCGGACAATCCGTGGGTCCTGCTCCTGCTCATCAACGTCATCCTGTTCGTGGCGGGTATGCTGCTGGACGCCATTTCCATCTACTACGTGCTCCTGCCCTTCCTGCTGCCCATCATGGCGCATTTCGGCTGGGACCCCGTGTGGTTCGGCGTGATGATGACCATCAACCTCGCCCTCGGTCAGGTGACGCCCCCTGTGGCCGTCAACCTCTATGTCGGCGCGAAAATCAGCGGCCTTACCATGGAACAGATCACGCCTCCCGTGCTTCCCATGCTCGGGGCGGCCGCGCTGGCCCTTGTGGTCATCATAGCCTTCCCCGACATCACGCTGTTCCTGCCGCGCCTGCTCGGCCTGTAGCCGCATCCGGCTGAACGCTCTGAAGCCCGTCTCCCCCGTGAGGCGGGCTTTTTTTTCGCTCCAGCGCCCGGAACACGGATGGAACACGGCATAGCAGAAGGCCGCCGTCCGCCCACGACAGAAGGACAAAGGGGACAAAAAAATCCCCCGGAACATCTTCAGGGGGATGGAAAAAAATGCGCGGGCGGCTAGTGGCTGACGTCGGAAACATCCAGCTCGTCGAAGCCCTGCTCCTTCACGCGGGCAAGCAGGTCGCTCCGGCACAGCTCGTCCAGCGTACGGAAGGCTTCGAGCAGGCGGAGCGCCTCGGGCGTGAGCGAAACGCCCTTCTGCCTGTCGCTCGAACTTTCCACCAGCGGCAGGCCCAGCGCCTCTTCGGCTTTGCGGATGCGGCCCCACGCGCCGCGATACGGGATATTGAGGCTCTCGGCCGCCTTTTTCAGCGAACCGAGTTCGCGTATGCGCTGGAGCAGTACGGCTACGCCGCTCCCCAGCACGTATTCGCCTTCGTGTTCGAACCAGAGGCGATAGCGGAGCTTTACGGGAACCTTCATGCCCCACCTCCCTTCTCCCAGCCCTGACCGGACTCCGCCAGCAGGACGCGTGACGCCATGCGATACAGATCATCCGGGCTCAATCCGTGCAGACAGCGCACCATCTCCATGGCGGCATCACGCACGGCCGGTTTCTGCACGACGGCGTCAGCGGCGAAGCGGCAGATGCCGAGGCAGTCCATGACAACGTCCTGCAGGCTCTCTTCCTTCGCTCCGGGCTTTTCCGCCGCATCGCTCCACGTCTTTGCCAGGTCGCAAAGCGGGGAACTGCCGGGCACGGCCAGCTTCTCCAGCTCGTTCAGGGCGGCCTCGGCATCGCCGGAGGGGAACAGCCCATGCTCGGCGGCTTCCAGCATGACATGGCCCAGCGCCACGGTATCCACGCCCAGCTCGTCGCACAGCAGCATGAAGCGCTTCATGTGCAGGGCGTCGGCCGTTTCGTCGCCGGAGCTCCAGTGTTCGCGGAATCCCGGCCAGCCGGCCTTGCCGCCCTTCTTCCCGGCCTTGGGCTGGAAGGCGTCGCTCTTGTGGCAGTCGAGCACACAGCCTGAGGTACAGCCGCGCGAGCTCACGCCGCCCTCGCCGCGCACGCTCCTGAGGGCTTCCATGAAATTCCGGGAAGCTTCGGCAAGTTCGCGGCTTTCGCCCTCGCGCCCTTTCGCCTTCTTCAGGATGACGATGGAGTGAAGCCCTCCCCCGCAGAGCAGGACGCCGGAACGGCTGCCCGCATGGCTGGTGGGGCGGAAGCGATGGTCGCTGAAGGCAAGGCTGGCCATAGGCAGACAGCATTCGCCAGCCGGGCCGGAACTTATCAGGGCCGCTGCCTCGGGGAATGCCGAAGCCAGCTTCTCCATGCCCGAAGAAATGTACAGCCCCTGCGTCGCGGCAGGAACGGTATGGGCCTGCCCGTCGCCGATCACAAGGTCATGCAGTTCCTTCTTCGCGCCCCGCCGAGGTTCTATCACAAGGGCGGCCAGCCCCAGCGCGGCCAGAGCAGGCCCTGCGTTCCCCCCGGCATTGGAATGGAGGACTCGCCCCCCTGCCTGCGAACAGGAAACGGCACAGCGCCCCGCCGAGGCACAGCGGCAGCCCGTGAGCAGGCCCGGAGACAGGCACAGCCTGCCGGGCTTCTGCGCCGCAAGAAGCGACGCGAGGGCCCGCCCGCCGCACGATTCCAGTTCCGGCGGCAAGGGGAGGATGCGGCAGAGGCCGGCATCCATATCGACGTGAAGATAACTGCGCATGGCGTGAATCAGGGCGAACTGTAAAAAAGGAACACTGAAAGGCAAAAGCCCCATCCGAGTGCGAAACCACGCCGCACCGAAGGGGCTGAAACAGCAGAACGGCAAGAACCGATGAGCGAGTGGCTAGGCCTGCCCGTCTTCCTTCTTGACTTCTCTTTTCCCGTCCTTGTCGGCAAGGTCTATCTGGTCGGGTTCAGAAAGCGCCCCGCGGAAACTGCGGATGGCGCGGCCAAGGCCGCTGCCGATCTCGGGCAGGCGCTTGGCGCCGAACACCACAAGGCCAAGAACAAGGATGAGCAGGATCTCCTGAGTACCAAGACCGAACATGCCGAACCTCCAAAGAAAACACTGGGATGTCCGTGTAGTATTAGAGATAAAGGGGGCGAAGGTCAAGCACAGGCGCACAGACAAAAAAAGCCCCACAAGGGATAAACCTTATGGAGCTTCTTCCGATTTTACTGGTGGCGGAGGGAGAGGGATTTGAACCCCCGGAGGTGTTACCCTCAATGGTTTTCAAGACCACCGCTATCGGCCGCTCAGCCATCCCTCCGCACGATGTCGGGAGACGATACTGCCAAAGCGGAGAACCTGTCAACCGCCAGCCTGCCGGAGTGGCCGGAAAGCACTCGCCTGCGTTCGTTTAAGGAAGGCAGACCCGAAAGCGCCGCAAAGACCTTACTCGCACGTTATGATAAATGAAAAAAAGAACATAGACTTTTTTCTGGAGGGGCAGATTTTTTCTTTTTGAAAGGATTTTTCCGGGCTTCTTCGGCAAAATCCCATACAAATCCCGCAGTTACGGGCGTTTCTTTTTTACCGTGCCAAGCGGGGAACAGGGCGGCGCTTGTGCAGGAGCTGTAACAAAGTACATTTGACCGTTGCAAGCCGGGTTTTTTTAAACTAATATAACAGAGTTCATAGGTACTTCCAGGAAAAAATCAAGCTATTTCCTGTAGTTCCGACACGCTGACCCCTTGGCTGCTCCGGCCCGGGGCGTTCGCTGTCAGTTTTAATCACCTCAACCAGCACGAGGCATCGGGATGGAGGAGAGGAACAACAAAACCACACCGGCGGTGGCGGTCGATAAAGGCCTTCGCAGCTGGGGCGCGTTTGTCGTGGGGCTGGTCGTGGCCCTTATTCTTGGCTGGTGGGTCCTGCCTAACCTTATGAAGGTTACCAAGGAGCAGCCCATTGCATTCAGCCATGTCGAGCATGTACAGAAACAGGGCATGACCTGCGTGGAATGCCACTTCGTACGTGCCGACGGCAGTTTCAGCGGTGCGCCGACTACGGCCGAGTGCGCCGTGTGCCATTCGACTGTTCAGGGAAAGCATCCCGAAGAAGCGCGTTTCGTTCACGACTACGTTCAGACCGGCCGTGAAATCAAGAATGAATGGCTGATCTACCAGAAGCAGCCCGACAACGTTTTCTTCAGCCACGCCCTGCATTTCGGCCCTCTGGCCGAGCTCAAGGACCCGAAGGAAATTGCGGCGTACTGCTCCACCTGCCACATCAACGTGGCTGAAACCGACGTTCCCCCGGTCTATCGGGAAAACAGGCTTTCGGGATACTCCGAAAACACCATGCTGATGTGGGATTGCGAACGCTGCCATGCCGAACACATGGCCAAGGGCAACACCGTCGCCAGCAATGCCTGCTTCACCTGCCATAAGTAAGGCAAAAGAGAGGAAATCATGGATAGACGAGGATTTCTTAAATTTGCCGCCGGCAGTACTGTGGGCCTCGTGGCGTCTCCCATCATCTGGAA
>JAFQTU010000067.1 GCA_017408905.1 Mailhella sp.
AATCGACGCCGTGGGCCACCAGCGCGGCGCAGGCCTTGGCGGCGGCCATGACGAACGCGAGCAGACCCTGAACCAGATGCTCGTGGAAATGGACGGCTTCGAATCCAACGAGGGCGTCATCCTCATCGCGGCCACCAACCGCCCCGACGTGCTCGACCCCGCCCTGCTCCGCCCCGGCCGCTTCGACCGTCAGGTGGTGGTCTCCACGCCCGACCTGCGCGGCCGCGAACGCATCCTTGAAGTGCATACCCGCCGCACCCCGCTGGCCAAGGACGTGAACATCCCCGTTCTGGCCAAGGGCACTCCCGGCTTCTCCGGCGCCGACCTCGAGAACCTTGTGAACGAAGCCGCCCTTCAGGCCGCCAAGCAGAACAAGGACCGCCTGAACATGGCGGACTTCGAATACGCCAAGGACAAGGTGCTCATGGGCAAGGAACGCCGCAGCCTCATCCTCAGCGACGAGGAAAAACGCATCACCGCCTACCACGAGGCAGGCCACGCCCTCACCGCCAAGCTGCTCCCGGGTTCCGACCCTGTGCACAAGGTATCCATCATCCCCCGCGGCCGCGCCCTCGGCGTGACCATGCAGCTCCCCGAGGAAGACCGCCACGGCTATTCCCGCAACTACCTGCGCAATAATCTCGTCATCCTCCTCGGCGGCCGCGTGGCCGAAGAGATCATCTTCACCGACATCACCACCGGCGCCGGCAACGACATCGAACGCGTCACCAAAACGGCGCGCAAGATGGTCTGCGAATGGGGCATGAGTGAGAAGATCGGCCCGCAGACCGTGGGCGACACCCAGCAGGAAGTGTTCCTCGGCCGCGAATGGGGCCACACCGGCGGCAACGTGAGCGCCGACATGGCCCGCCTTGTGGACGCCGAGATCAAGGCCCTCGTGGACGAAGCCCGCGAACGCTGCCGCACCATGCTCACCGAGAACATCGACGCTCTGCACGCCATCGCCAACGCCCTTCTGGAACGCGAGACCATTTCCGGCGACGAGATCGATATCCTCATGCGCGGCGAATCCCTCCCGCCCTTCCAGAGCGGTGCGCAGGCCGAAGCCCCCAAGCCTGCCGCTCCGGCCGCACCGGCTGAAGGCGAGTTCCGCCTTGAGCCTGTGGACGCCGCCGAAGAAAGCGCAGGGGAAAACACCGGGCAGGCCGAAGGCGCGGAAGCCCCCGGAGCAGAGGTGAAGCCCGAAGAAGAGGCCCGGCCCGACGCACAGGCCGAAGCCCCCGCCGAACCGAAGAAGCCAGCCAACAGCTCCTTCTCGGGCCACTGGGACAGCTTCTCCTCGCCTTCCGACCGTAAGGACGACAAGTAATGGACAGGGTCTGGATGCTTCGCCACGGGGCATTCGGCCCTGTTTCCGCTGAAAAGCAGGGCGGTACGCCGCCGCGCTTCACTCTGTGGGGCGTGGTGAACGTAACGCCCGACTCTTTTTTCGACGGCGGGGAACACTTTTCCCGGGAAGCCTCTCTGGCCCACGCGCTGAAGCTGGCTTCCGAAGGGGCGCGCATCCTCGATATCGGCGGGGCCTCCTCCCGCCCCGGGGCGGAAGAAGTGCCCGAACGCGAGGAAACGGGGCGCGTGCTCCCGCTGGTGCGGGAACTTGCCGCCCTGAGGAAGGATGCGCAGGAGTCCGCCCCCGGCCGCCCCGCCCTGCTCCCGCCGGACACGCTCATCTCCGTGGATACGTGGAGGGCCGGAACGGCCCGTGCGGCGCTGGAGGCCGGGGCCGACATCCTGAACGACATTTCCGCCTGCTCGTGGGACCCTGCCCTGCTCGAGGCGGCCGCCGAGTTCAAGCCGGGCTACGTGCTCATGCACTGCCTGCCGGGAACGACGCCCGAAACCATGCAGGACGCCCCCCGCTACGGCGACGTGGTGGCCGAAGTCCTGCGCTTTTTCGAACGGAACATGGAACGGCTCGTGCGGGCCGGGCTTCCCGAAAGCCACATCATGCTGGACCCGGGCATCGGTTTTGGGAAGACAACGGAACATAACTGCGCTATCCTTGCCGGTATGGAAAAGCTGGAGGCCCTTGGCCGCCCCATACTGCTGGGCGTGTCGAACAAAAGCCTTTTCGGCCGCCTGCTCGGCCTTGGCGTGGCGGAACGCGGGGAAGCCACCCGCATCTGCACCTCCCTTCTGGCCGCACGCGGCATCTGCCATCACCGCGTGCATGACGTGACCTCTGCCCGGCGCGCGCTCACGCTCGTCGAGAACTTTACCCCCTGGAAGGACTGACATGTTCACTTTAGGTCAGTTGACGGTCGGCTGGCGCGACCTGCTGGACATCTTCATGGTAGCCGTGCTCTGCTACTACGGCATACGCTTCGTGCGCGGCACGCGTGCCATGGCCGCGCTGAACGGCCTGCTCGCCCTGCTGGCCCTCTATGCCGCGGCGCAGTTCCTCGGCCTGTTCACGCTGGTATGGCTCCTGCAGAACGTGTTCAGCTATATCTTCCTTGTCATTGTCATCCTGTTCCATCAGGACATACGGCAGGCTCTGGCGCACATGAACTTCCGTATGCTGTTCAGGCGCAAGAAGGACGACCGCTCCTCCCTCATCAAGACCCTGAGCAGCACAGCCTTCTGGCTGGCCTCGCGCCGCATCGGCGCTATCATCGTCATTGCCCGTAGCGTGGAACTCGGCGACATCCTTGAAAAAGGCGTGAAAATTGACGCCGTGGTCACGCAGGACCTGCTCACCACCATCTTTTTCCCCAACACGGCCCTGCACGACGGTGCCGTCATCATAGGCGACAGCGACCGCGTCGTGGCGGCAGGCTGTGTGCTCCCGCTGGCCAACCTTGCCCGCCAGCACTTCGGCACGCGCCACCGTGCGGCCATCGGCATCACGGAAGTGAGCGACGCCATTTCCATCGCGGTATCGGAAGAACGCGGAGAAGTGACCCTAGCCCAGGACGGCCACCTCTCCAATCCCCTGACCCAAGAACGCCTGGAACGGATCCTTACCAATGCGCTCAGCCAGTAATTCCCGCTGGCAGACCCTGTTTTCGGCTCTGCTCTCCCTCGTTATCGCAACGGGGCTCTGGTATCTGGTGGTCGGCCGCGACCATGTGGAAACGCAGGTGGAACTTCGCGTGGAATATCGCGGGCTTCCCAGCGGCCTTGTGGTGGGCGAAGGGCTTGCCAACCAGCTTTCCGTGCGCCTGCGCGGCTCTGCCGAGCTTCTGCGCAACCTCCATTCGCGCAACCTCACCTACACGGTGGACCTTTCCGGCGTCCAGCGCGGGGCCAACGCCATCCCGCTCAAGGTGGGCGAACTCCCCGACCTCAAGCCCTTCGAGATCATGGAAGTCATCCCCAGCCGTCTTGTCATCGAGGCGGACGCCCTGACCGAACGCGTGGTCCCGCTGGCGGCAAGGACCATGCCGCTCCCCGCAGATTCGCCCTACGTCATGTCGCATATCCTGCTCGACCCGGCCTTCGTGACCATCAAGGGCCCGGAAATGCAGGTGAACACCCTTGAGCGCCTGCTGGTGATATACGACCCCAACAAGAACGCCAGCGAGGGCCAGCATCAGGCCAACGTGGCCATCTCCACGCCGCCGCAGATAGAAGTGACGCCCCCCGTCACCACCCTGCGCTATACGCTGGACGTGAAGACGCGCTCCCTCACCCTGCGCCGCCCGATATCCGTGAGCGACGCGGCCGGGGAATACGCCGTTGACCCCGCCTACGCCGACGTGACCGTCTCCGTGCCCGAAGCCCTGGCCGAAGATACCGACTACCTCGACGCGGTGCGCCTTGTCGTGCGCCCGCCCGTAGAGCTGGAAAACGGCGCTTCGGCTTCCATGACGCCGCTGGTCATGCTCCCGTCCGGCGCGCGCCTTGCGGAGATATCCCCCTCTTCCGTCACGGTACAGCGCCTGAACGACCCGGCGGAAAAAGCGGCATGGGCCCCTGCGGAATCGCCCTTCTCCATGCCCGCCAACCTCTTCGGCATGGGACTTTCGGAACAGCGCATCAAGCGCGACTTCTCGCTGGACGACCTCGACCTTCCCGAAGCCTCCCTGCCCCAGCCCGACGACCTCAAGGTACAGCCTGTCATCCCCAGCGAAGCCGGGAAGGACAGGAACGCTTCCCTCCGCCCCGGGCAAAGCGCCCCGGGCGAAACCGTCCCCGGCCTGCCCGCCGTGGCCGCTCCCCTGCTCCCCGCCGCTCCGGCCGTGAGCGACATTGCCAAACAGCCCCTTCCCTCCACGGAAAAACAATAAAGGAAACAGATATGTCTGAACGCCTTTTCGGAACCGACGGTCTGCGCGGCCGCGTCAATACCTATCCCCTCACCGCCGAAATGGCCCTGCGCCTCGGCCTTGCCGCCGGTACGGTGTTCCGTTCTGAGGAATGCCGCCGCAAGGTCATCATCGGCAAGGATACCCGCCTTTCCGGCTATATGTTCGAATCGGCCCTCACGGCCGGCCTCTGCGCCGCTGGCATGGACGTGTATCAGGTAGGCCCCCTGCCCACGCCCGCCATCGCCTTCCTCACGCGCAATATGCGCGCCGACTTCGGCGTGGTCATTTCCGCTTCCCACAATCCCTATCACGACAACGGCATCAAGTTCTTCGACCGCGAAGGCTTCAAGCTGCCCGACGAGATAGAGAACCGCATGGCCGAGCTCATCCTCGACAAGGACCACCAGTGGGACTACCCCGCCTCCAACCAGATAGGCCGCGCCAAGCGCATCGTGGACGCCCCGGGCCGCTACATCGTCTATCTGAAGAACAGCTTCCCCCAGCAGCTCACGCTGGACGGCCTGCGCGTGGTCATCGACTGCGCCAACGGCGCCAACTACAAGATCGCCCCGCTGGCCCTTGAGGAACTCGGCGCGGAAGTCTTCCGCCTCGGCACGGACCCCAACGGCCTCAACATCAACTACCAGTGCGGCTCCCTGCATCCCGAAGGCCTTCAGGCCAAGGTGCGCGAAGTGCGCGCCGACATCGGCCTTGCCCTTGACGGCGACGCCGACCGCCTGCTCGTGGTCGATGAGAAGGGCCGCCTGCTCGACGGCGACCAGATCATGGCCATCTGCGCGGACGACCTCCTCAAGAAGGGCAAGCTCAGGAATAATACACTTGTCGGCACGGTGATGAGCAACATGGCGCTCGAAGTGTTCATGCAGCAGCGCGGCGGCACGCTCCTGCGCTCCAAGGTGGGCGACCGCTACGTCATCGAAGCCATGCGCCAGCACGACGCCAACCTCGGCGGCGAACAGTCCGGCCACCTCATCTTCCGCGACTACGGAACCACCGGCGACGGCCTCCTCGCCGCCCTGCAGATCCTGCGCATCATGCGCGAGACGGGCAAGCCCCTCTCCGAACTGGCAAGCCTGCTCAAGCCCTATCCCCAGGTCCTGCTCAACGTGAAGGTCACGCGCAAGATACCCTTCACGGAATGCGAGAAGCTCATGCAGGCCCAGAAGGACGTGGAAGAACAGCTCGCCGGCAAGGGCCGCGTGCTCCTGCGCTATTCCGGCACCGAGAACCTCTGCCGCATCATGGTGGAAGGCGAGAACGAAGACCTTGTGCGCCGCTCCGCCCAGCTTCTGGCCGAAGTGGCCGATCTGGAACTGCGCTGACCTTCCCCCATCCACGGAATCCCTATGGCTTTTGAGATACGCCAGCAGATAAGGCTGAGCCAGCAGCTCCATATGACGCCCATGCTGAAGCAGGCCATTTCCCTGCTTCTGTATTCGCGTCAGGAGCTGGTGGAGGCTGTTCAGCGCGAATTGCTCGAAAATCCCTTCCTCGAAGAGCGGGAGGAGGAGAACCAGCCCGAAGCCGTGCAGGACGCGCGACCTTCCACGGCGCAGGATATCCCGTGGTCTCAGGAAGAGGTCACGAAAACGGCGGAATGGGAAGAGTATATGGGGGAATTCTCCAGCCAGCCCCGCGCCGCACAGGAATACGAGGCCGCCGAAGACGATCTCCCCCCGCTGGAAGCCATGCATTCCGCCGAACCCGACCTTGAGGCGCATCTCATGGCCCAGCTCCTGCTCTCGCCGCTGACGGAACAGCAGAAGCGCATAGGGGAATGCATCATCGGCAACCTCGACGAGACCGGCTACCTCACGGCCTCGGACGAGGAGATAGCCCGCCTTGCCGAGGCGGAGCTTTCGGAAGTGCCCCCGGTGCTCCGGCTCGTGCAGAACTTCGACCCTGTGGGCGTAGCGGCCCGCACACTCTCGGAATGCCTGCTCATCCAGCTCCGCGCCGAGAACTACGACCGCGACCCCATCCTGCTCAAGCTGGTGCGCGACCATCTCGAAGACCTCGAGAAACAGCGCTACAAGCCGCTTCTGCGCCAGCTTCGCATCGACCTCGACACCCTGAAGGAATACATCTGCATCATCCAGGGGCTGGAACCGCGCCCGGGCGGCAGTCTCGGCCATGCCCAGCCCTGCTATGTCAGCCCCGATATCTTCGTGCGCAAGGTGAACGGCGAATTCGTCATCCTGATGAACGAAGAAGACCTGCCCCAGCTCCAGCTCTCCCCGCTGGCTGCGGAAATGGCGGCCCAGAACGGCCGCTGCTCCTCACAGGACAAGGACTACATGAACGACCGCCTGCGCTCGGCAACGTGGATGATACGCAGTATCGAGGAACGCCAGCGCACCCTGTATCAGGTCATGGTCAGCATCGTGAAGCATCAGCGGGAATTCTTCGAGCACGGCGTCTATAAGCTCAGGCCTCTGGTGCTCAAAGACATAGCAGAAGACATTGGCCGAAGCGAATCCAGCATCAGCCGCATCACCACCAATAAATATGTCGGCACGCCGCACGGCATCTTCGAGCTGAAGTACTTCTTCAACAGCGCCCTGAGTTCCAGCGACGGTTCGCAGGTGGGTTCCGAAAGCGTGAAGGCCCGCATCCGCGCCCTCATCGAAGCGGAAGACAGCGCCAAGCCCCTTTCCGACGAGGAGATAAGCGCGCGCCTCGATTCCGCGCTGGGCGTCAAGGTCGCCCGGCGCACCGTGGCCAAGTACCGCGAAGAACTGGGCATCCCCTCCTCATCGCGGAGAAAAAAGCATCTGTAGCGGCCCAAGCGCCCGCTTTTCCGCTCAAACTTTCCCATTTTTGTAAGTGCCGGAAGAGAATTCCCACGGGACATCTCCTCCGGCACACTTTTTTGCGCTTTTCTTGAAGTACGGTAACATATTGCAATAACATGATTTCATTAAGAATAGACATCGCTTTTTACAAATTCGTACCTACTTTTGCCCATTCGCAGGATTGCGCAGTACCGCAACTTCCTATAGTATGCCTTCCACATATTTTAACACTACCATGTGTTTCTGCTAACTGGAGGATTCTTATGAAACTTTCCCGCATTTTCGCCAGCGTTGCCATGGCCGCCATGGCCCTTGGCCTCGCCGCCCCCGCCGCTATGGCCGCTGAACCCGTCAAGATCGGCGTGTACCTGCCCCTCACCGGCCAGAACGCCTTCGGCGGCCAGCTCGAACTCGATGGCGTGAAGCTCGCCCACAAGGCCAACCCCACCGTTCTCGGCCGCGCCGTTGAACTCGTCGTGGTGGACAACAAGTCCGACAAGGTCGAAGCCGCCAACGCCGTGAAGCGCCTCACCGAACGCGACAACGTGTGCTCCTACATCGGTACCTACGGCTCCTCCCTCGCCATGGCTGGCGGCGAAGTGGGCGAAAAGGCCGGCGTTCCCGGCGTGGGCACCTCCTGCACCAATCCCCTCGTGACCCAGGGCAAGAAGTACTACTTCCGCGCCTGCTTCATCGACCCCTATCAGGGCGCTGCTGCCGCCACCTATGCCTTCAAGAACCTCGGCATGAAGAAGGCCGCCATCCTCATGGACGTGGCCAACGACTACTCCGTGGGCCTCTGCGCTTTCTTCAAGCGCTCCTACAAGAAGCTCGGCGGCGA
>JAFQTU010000068.1 GCA_017408905.1 Mailhella sp.
CCCCGCCCCCTCGCAAATCACACAATCTTATTCCTTCCCCTTCCCGAGCAGAGCTCTTGCGAAGTCGTGCGGGTCGAAGGGGCGGAGGTCTTCCATTTTTTCACCGAGGCCGATAAAGGTGATGGGCAGTTCGAACTGGCTGGCCACGGCGAGGGCCACGCCGCCCTTGGCCGTACCGTCGAGCTTGGTCAGGATGATTTCATTCACGCCGCTGGTATCCTTGAACATCTTGGTCTGCTGGAGAGCGTTCTGGCCCGTGGTGGCGTCGATAACGAGGATAGTGCGGTGCGGCGCACCGGCGTGCTTGCGCTCCACGACCATACGTATCTTGTGGAGCTCGTCCATCAGGTTGGACTTGGTATGCAGGCGGCCTGCGGTATCGATGAAAATGATATCGTAGCCGCCCTTCAGGGCCTTATCCATGGCTTCGAAGGCCACGGCGGCAGGGTCGGCGTTCATGCCCTTGGAATGGAAGTCGGCCCCGATGCGCTGGGCCCACACTTCGAGCTGTTCCACGGCGGCGGCGCGGAAGGTATCGGCCGCGGCGATGAGCACCTTCTTGCCCTGCATACGGGCGCGATAGGCCAGCTTGGCAATGGTGGTAGTCTTGCCCACGCCGTTCACGCCCACCATGAGCACCACTTCGGGCGCGTTCACAGCGGCGATGCGGCGCGGCGTCTTGAAGATGGCTTCCACCTCTTCCTCGAGGATGGGCATAAGGCCGTCGGGCGTGGTGACGCCAGCGGCAGAGGCGCGTTCCTTCAGCTTCTTCACAAGGGCGAAGGTCGGTTCTGCGCCCATGTCCGCCATGATGAACAGCTCTTCCATCTCGTCCCAGAAGGCCGGGGTCAGTTCGGTATGGCCGGAGAACAGCGCCTTGAGGCCCTGACCGAAACGCTCGGTAGTGCGGGCCAGACCGGCCTGAAGCTTGGAGAAGAGGCGGTCGCGCTCGTCTTCCTCGTCCTCCATGTCGAGGGCGATGGCAAGGCGGTACTGCAATTCGGAGCGGAAGTCGTTGAGCCAGCGGTACTCCATGCGTTCCAGCCAGCCACGGAAGTCGTCGATGAAGGAACGGGCTTCGGCTTCCGGCGTTTCAAGGGCGCGGAGCAGGAAGCCGAGGCGCTTCCAGAGCAGATCGTCGGCCTCTTCCACATCCTTGAGCACCACGGAAAGCCATGCGGAAAGCTTGGGCTCGGCCTGACGCAGGGCAAGGGCGAGGGCTTCTTCCTCGGGGTCGGCGGCAGGGGCAGGAGCGGCCGTGGGCTTCTCCACGGGGACGGCCGTGGCGGAAAGCGCAGGCTGGGCCGGAGCGGCGGGTTCTGCCTCGACCTCGGCCGGGGCTTCAGCAAGTGCTTCGGGCTGGGCAGAAGCGGATTCCGGCTCGTCTGCCGCCTCCTCAGGAGCCTCTTCGGCCTCGGCAGGCTCGTCGGCGCTGTCGGCGGCTTCGGCCTTCACTTCCTCAAGATGTTCCTGCTTTTTTTCCTCGGCGGAACTGCCGCCGGTAAAGAACTTTTTGACTGCGGAAAAGAATCCCATATCTCACCTCCCGGGCAGGGGCCCCGGTTTATTTCTTACGGATGATCTTGACGGTATCGCCCACGCGCATGGACGAGGAATCGACGGACGGATTGAGCTTGCGGAACTCGGCCTCGCTCATGCCGAAGCGATGCGTGATGGCCCAGACGGAATCGCCGGACTGCACCTTGTAGTTCTCGGCCTGCGGGGCTTTGGGCGCGGCAGGCTTGGCCGGGGCGTTCTGCGCGGCCTTGAGCTCGGAAAGCGCGGCCGCGGCATCGCTGACAGGCTCTGCCTCAGGCTTTGCGCCGGGCAGGTTCAGCTTCTGGCCGATGCGCAGGGTCTTCAGCCTGTCCGCACCGCCGTTGGCCTGCTGGAGTTCGCGCACGGTAATGCCGTACTTGCGGGCTATTCTGGAAAGCGTATCGCCGCTTTCCACCGTATGCGAAGCCGGGACGGCCGCTCTGGCAGGCTTCGCCTCGGCCTTGGCCGCAGGGATTTCGGCAGGCTTCGCCGCCTTGCCTTCCGGCAGGCGGATGACCTGACCGACGCGCAGGCTCTTGAGCTTGTCCGCTCCGCCGTTGGCCTGCTGTATCGCGCGCACCGTAGTTCCGTACGTATGGGCTATGCCGTAAAGCGTATCGCCGCTCTGTACTTCATGCGTGGCGGCACTGGCGGCCTTCGCAGGCTGGCGGGCCGGTTCAGCGGCTGCCTTGGCACGTACGGCCGCGGCCTTGCGGGCCTCGGCGGCCTGCTTCTGGCGCATCTGCCTGCGTTTTTCTATCTCGGCCAGCTCTTCCTGCGAATAGGGAAGATACAGGGTCTGCCCCACGCGCAGGGTCTTGAGCTTGGACGCGCCGCCGTTCTCGGCATAGAGCTGTTTCACGGTACAGCCGTGCTTGAGCGCGATGCCGGAAAGCGTGTCGCCGCTCTGCACCTTATGGGTGCGGCGTTCCACGGGCTTCCTCGCCTGCTCGGCTTCCCATTCGGCGGAGGGGAGCTGGATGATCTGGCCGACACGCAGGGCCTTCACCTTGTCCACCCCGCCGTTGGCCCTCTGGATATCCTTCACGGAACAGCCGAACTTCCCGGCAATGCCGGAAAGCGTGTCGCCCTTCTGCACTTCGTATTCGGAAGGCATGGCGGCCTTGCCCGAGACCTTGCCTTCGAGTTCGGCAAGGGCGGCGGTCACGTTGCTCTGCGGGGCTGGGTCGGGCTGGTAGGTGGGGACCATAGGCTTGAACGGAGGAACAGAGCCCTTGACCGCAGGCAGGCGCAGGCGCTGGCCCTTCTTGAGCTTGGAAGGATTGAGCTGGCGGATGACGGAAGCGGGAACGCCCGTACTGCGGCTCACGCTGGCAAGGGTGTCGCCCTTCTTCACGGTGTAGTAGCGCCAGCCGATGCCGGAAAGCTTGCCGGCCAGCAGTTTGGAAGCCTGCGCCTCCTTGGCGCGCGGCACATAGACGCTGGACGTACGATTGACAGGAGAGATGGAGCGGAGGAAATGGGGATTGTAGGCAAGGAATTCCTTCCATTCCATGCCAAGGCGGCGGGCCAGCTCCGCAAGGTCGGTAGCGGGGCGGGCCTTGAGGGCAACCACGGGGAGCAGTCTGGGATGGTCGGCATCCGGCGGCAGGGCCTTGAGGCCAAGGGCTTCGGGGCTGCGCATGATCTTCACGATAGCAAGGAAGCGCGGCACGTAGAGCCTTGTTTCTTCGCGGAGCTGAACGCTGGGGTCGAGGTCGGCGTTCTTCTTCAGGATATCGTGCAGGCCTCCGGCCTTGGCGGCCTTCTGGGCACGGCCCACAGCACCTTCGCCGCCATTGTAGGAGGCTACGGCCAGATGCCAGTCCTGAAAGATGTCGTGCAGGTGGCTCAGGTAGTCGGCGGCGGCGTGGGTGGAGCGGTAGGGATCCATGCGCTCGTCCATCCACCAGTCCTGCGAAAGGCCGTAGAGCTTGCCGGTGGAAGCGATGAACTGCCACATGCCGGTGGCCCGGGAACGCGAGACGGCCAGCGGATTGTAGCCGCTTTCGAGGTAGGCGAGGTAGGCCAGTTCCTCGGGCAGGCCCTTGGCGCGGAACACGGACTTCGTGTAGTCCAGATAGGGCTGGGCGTTGCGGAGGAAGTGCTCCATCGTGATGCGCCGCTCACGGGAATACTTCACGAAATGGTAGCGCACCATCGCTTCCATAGAAGAGTTGAGGCGACGGTCGAGCACATTGGTCTTGCTGAAAACAGCCTGCTCCGCCTGCGTGAGCTTGAGGCTCTCGACATCGGAAGCGCTGTAGGGCGTACCCGAAGGAACGAGGCTGGGCGAGCCTACGCGTTCCATGGAACAGCCCGAAAGTATGAGGAGCGCCGCCAGCCCGAACAGGGGAAAACGGCACATATCGGATAATTTCATCAGAATACTCCAGAATGGCGGCTTGCATCCTCGGCAAAAGAAGGATACCAGCCTTAAAGGAACATTGCATAGTACCGTGATTCCTGTAAGGATTCAATCGGCCTGACTGCGCTCCGCGCACATTTTTCACCCAAGCCTGCGGAAATACCCATGATGAAAGAGCCCAGAGACAACGGAACCCTGCTGCCGGGCCTCAAGCCCGTGCTCGAGCTTATGGAACGCGACCCTGAAAAGGTGGACGTGATCTACGTGCGCAAGGGCCGCTCCAGCGCCGACAGCGACCGCCTCCTCGACCTCTGCCGCGACTACGGCGTACGCTTCCAGCTCGTGGGGGACGACGTGCTCTCGCGCATGGCCGCCCACGTGGGGCATCAGGGCGTCATCGCCCGCCTGCGCGAAGCCAGCTTCATGCCGTGGGAAGACTTCCTCATGCAGGCCGCCAGCGCTCCGCTCCCGCTCATCGTGGCGCTGGACCAGGTGCAGGACCCGGGCAACGTGGGCACGCTGGCGCGTACGCTCTTCGCTATGGGCGGGGCCGGGCTCGTGCTGCCCAAGCATAACAGCGCCTTCCTCGGCCCGGGCGCGCGCCGCTCCGCCGCAGGCGCTCTGGAACGCCTGCCGCTCACGCAGGTGGTGAACCTTTCCCGCGCCGTGAAGGACGCCCGCGACGCCGGTTTCGTGACCTGCGCGGCCCAGAAAGTGGACGACAGCATAGACCCGCTGGTGGAAAAGCTCCCCCTGCCCGCCCTGCTGGTGCTGGGCAACGAGGAAAAGGGCGTGCGCCCGGGCGTGCTCAAGCACTGCGACTGCAGCCTGTGCATCCCCTTCCGCCGCGATTTCGATTCCCTGAACGTGGCGCAGGCCGGGGCCATACTCATTTCCTGCTTCGCCCGTTCGCTGGCGCTGTAAGCCCAAGGAGCCGCCCATGCGCGTGACCATGCTTCTGGACAATCTGGCCGCCGACCCGAGCCTTGCCGCCGAACACGGCCTGAGCCTGTACATCGAAACGGCAAAGCACCGCATCCTCTTCGACGCCGGGCAGTCCGACGCCTTTGCCCGCAATGCCGAAGCGCTGGGCATCGACCTTGCCGCCGTGGACATCGCCATCCTCTCCCACGGCCACTACGACCACAGCGGCGGCCTTGCCCGCTTCCTCGAGCTGAACGACCATGCGCCGCTCTACCTGCACAGGAGCGCGTTCGAACGCCGCGAGGCCGAACGCGGGCGCGACATAGGGCTGGCCCCTTCGCTGGCGGACAGCCCCCGGCTCGTATTCACGGACGATATCCTGCACCTCGACGTGGGCCTCGCCCTCATCACCTGCAACCAGCGGGAACGCCGCTTCCCCTCGCACAGCGGCGGCCTGTACCAGTACCGCGACGGCGCACCGGAGCAGGACGCCTTCCTGCACGAGCAGTATCTCTGCATCCACGAAGGAACGAGGAACGTGGTCATCAGCGGCTGCTCCCACAAGGGCATCCTGAACATCGTGGACTGGCTGAAGCCCGACGTGCTCATCGGTGGCTTCCACTTCATGGATCTGGACGTTCTCAAGGACGCCGGGGAACTGGAAAGCGAGGCCGCCCAGCTCACCGCTTCCGGAACGCTCTTCTACACCTGCCACTGTACGGGCAAAAAGCAGTTCGACTACCTGAAAGAACGCATGGGCGAACGCCTGCACTACCTCGCAGGCGGCATGAGCATGGAGATCTAGCCCTGCGCACCGATTAAAAACCAAGCCCTCGACGTGATGAGCGCCGAGGGCTTTCTCTTTGGAAAATGCGGGGCTTACGCCTTTACCGGCCTTGCGCCGAAAATGTCCGTACCCACGCGGATGATGGTCGCGCCTTCTTCGATGGCCTGACGGTAATCGCCGGACATCCCCATGGAAAGCTCGGGCAGTTCAAGGCCGAAGCGGCGTTCAAGGCCGTCGCGCAGTTCGCGCAGGCGGATGAAGTAAGGCCGGGCCAGTTCGCCTTCGCCGCAGTTGGGCGGCAGGCACATGAGGCCGCGCAGGCGGAGCTGGGCCCCTGTTTCGGAAACGAGGCCGCCCTCGAGAAGCGTTTCCACAAAGGAGAAGAGCTCGGCAGGGGCGATGCCGGACTTCTGCGGCTCTTCACCGATGTTCACCTGAAGGAGCGCATCCTGCACCGCGCCTTCGGGCAGGCGGCGCAGTACGGCACGGGCCAGAGCCTCCGTGCCCAGCGTGTGCAGAAGGGAGAAGCGGCCGGCCACTTCCTTGGCCTTGTTGGTCTGCACCGGGCCTATGGCATGCCAGCGTATGGCAAGGTCGGCCAGTTCGGCCTGCTTGGCGCGGGCCTCCTGCATATAGTTCTCACCGAAGTCTTTCTGGCCGAGACGGAAAAGCTCGGCAATGTCCGAGGCAGGATGGAATTTCGATACGGCCAGCAGGCGGACAGAACCCACTTCGCGGCCTGCGCCCCTTTCGGCTTCGGCCTTGCCTTCCATCACCCGGCGCCAGCGTTCTTCAAGTGTCATGGCATACGCTCCTTTTCGCGTTCCGCCGAAAGAAAAAGGGCAGTCGTCAGACCGCCCTTCTGTTGAACCTCAGGCCCGTATCCCCGAAGCCTGCCTTCAGACGGCTTCGCCGCCCGATGCAGGCAGCCGGAATCCGATTCCGGCGTCAAGCGCGCAGAGGGCGTGAAAGCGGCGGGGACGCAGTGGCCTGCTTTTGAAAAATCAGTCCTCGAAGCCGAGGTCGTGAAGGAGCTCGGTATCTTCCACCCAGTTGTCCTTCACCTTCACCCAGAGCTGGAGGTGCACCTTCCCGCCCACGAGGGCGGTGATGTCCTTGCGGGCGGCCGTGCCTATCTCCTTGATGGTAGCACCGGCGCGGCCGATGACCATAGCCTTGTGCGAGGGGCGCTGGACAAAGATGACGGCGTGGATGACAGTGAGGTCGCGCTCAGGGTCTTCTTCCCAGGCTTCGATGTCCACGGCGGTGGTGTAGGGCACTTCCTGACGCAGATGCTCGAAGACCTTCTCGCGCACGATCTCAGCCGCAAGGAAGCGGGTGGGAGCGGTGGAGAGCTGGTCTTCGGGGAACTGGGGGTCGCCCACGGGCATCATCCCGGCGATGAGCTTCTTGAGCTGGCCGAGCCCGTCCTTGGTCATGGCGGACATGGGGAAGACTTCGGCCTTGGGGAAATATTCCTGAAGCTTCACCAGCAGGGGGAGCATCTTGGACTTGTCGTGGAAGAGGTCCACCTTGTTGACCACCACGAGCTGGGGGCGATCGTCATCGGCAAGCGCGTCGCGCAGGGATTTGATGTCGCGGTCGAGGAATTCGGGCTTGCGGATGTAAAGGTCGGAATCGAGCACCAGCATGACGGCGTGGGCGGCGGCCATGCTCTGCCATGCGGCCTGACTCATCATCTTGCTCAGGTGGCCGCGCTGCTGCTGGCGGGAATGGTTCACGCCGGGGGTATCCATGAAAATGACCTGCGCGCCGGGTTCGGACATGATGCCCACGATGCGGCTGCGGGTGGTCTGCGGCTTGGAGGTCACGATGCTGATCTTCTGGCCCAGCATGGCGTTCAGCAGGGTGGACTTGCCGGCATTGGGCGGGCCCATGAGGGCGACCCAGCCGCAGCGATGTTCGTTCTTTATGTTAGCCATCCATATCTCCGATATAAAAAGTCTGAGGATAAACCTCTTTTTTGCGAAAGGACCAGTTAGCTTGAACCACGGAAGGCCGCGCGTCAAGAAAAGAATTCGTTCCGGCCCGGGCGCGCCGTCATTCCCCGCCTTCCCGCAGGCAGGCTTCTTCCAGAAAGGCGCAGAATTCGTCCATCTCCGTCCCGTGGTCGAAGCCCATGATATGCCCCATGCCGTGGGCGAGCAGGCGCACGGCGTGCTCCTCCACGTCCTGCCCGTACAGCACGGCTTCGCGCTCCAGCGTGTCGGCACTGAGAAAGAGCGTGCCGAGGCTTGCGCCGTCCCCGGGGAAGCTCAGGATATTGGTCGGCCCGGAACAGCCCAGATTGCGGGCGTTGACCTCGGCAATATCGCCGTCCCCCGCCACGATGAGCTCCACGTCGAGCTGTTCGGGGGCGCGGCCTGCCGTGTCGTCCATGCCGCGCGGGCCATAGCCCTGGCCGGGAAGCATAGAGGCCGTGGCGGCGGCTCCCATCATGGCACGCAGCCAGCCCAGCCATTCCCGGCGGCAGAAGCGGCAGGAGCGGCGCATATCCACACGAACAGACGCAGCGGCCAGAGCCGTACTCATGCCTTCTGCTCCGCTTCGGCGGGCTTCTTTTCCGCTTTCTGCTCTGCCTTGGGCGTCTGCCCCTTGGCGGCCTCGCCTTCGGCCATCACCCATTCGGGCTTGAGCTCTTCCACCTCGTCGGCCGGAGCGGCCTTGGCCTTTTCCTTGGCCTTGGCGGCTTCGGGATAGGCTATGCGCTGGTGGAACTGGCCCGTTATGATGCGCACGAACTGGTCAATGAGCTTGTTGAGGTCGCGGAAGGCAAGGTCGGATTCGTCGAGCTGGCCTTCGGAATAGATGCCCTTCACGATGGTCTCGATATGGGTGCGGATACGGGCGGGCGTGGGATCGACCAGCGTACGGGTGGAGGCCTCCACGGAGTCCGCCAGCATGACGATGGCGGCTTCCTTGCTCTGCGGGCGCGGGCCGGGATAGGAATAATCCTGCAGGCTGGGGTTCTCGCCCAGCTTCAGGGCCTTGTTGTAGAAGAACATGGTCCCGCGCGTACCGTGGTGCTGCTGGATGATGTCGGTTATCTCGCGGCCGAGGCGGTATTCCTCAGCGGTCTCCACGCCCTTCTTCACATGGGCGAAAAGAATGAGGGCGCTCATGGCCGGGGAGAGCTTGTCGTGCGGGTTAGGGCCGCCGAACTGGTTCTCAACGAAGTACTCGGGGCGGGATATCTTGCCGATATCGTGGTACAGGGCCGCCACCTTGCAGAGCAGGCTGTTCGCCCCGATGGCCGCCGCACCGGCTTCCACAAGGTTGGAGACCACGAGGGAGTGGTGGTACGTGCCCGGCAGGTTCATCATGAGTTCCTGAAGCAGGGGATGCTCAAGGTTCATGAGCTCCATCATGCGGAAGCGCGTGGTATAGCCCATCATCATCTCGATGACGGGGCTGAAGGCGAAGAGCAGGAACAGCGAGAGCACGGCGTTCACGAAAAGCGCCACCACGAGCAGGGGAAGCTGGGCAAGCTCGATGTTCATGCACAGGGCCGCGCCTGTGCCGGTGATGAGCATCCACAGGAAAAGCGGCACACTGCCCCACACCACGTCCTGCCTGTTCTGGGCACGGAGCACCAGCCACGTATTGGTCATGGAGGACATGAAGTAGAAGAAGAACAGGGCAAGGTCGCCGCGGAAGATGAGCGTGGCAAAGAAGGAGAGCAGAAGGCCCACGGTGCAGTAGCGCCGCGCCGCGAAGATGAGCGCGGCAAGGCCGGTCCCGCCCGCCACGGGGAAGGCGAAGGAGAGAAGATGCGCCGCCGACACCGAAGACATGGCAGAAAGCACCCACATCAGCCCCCATGCGGACGCGCCGAAGGCCACGAGCAGGAGCGCGATGAGGTGCTGGTCCTTGGTGCGGAGCACCGTCCCCTTCGCGCCGCTGGGCGTGACGAAAAGGCCCAGCAGAAGGAACGCGCCGAGCAGGATGCAGCCGCCGAACATATTCAGGTCGATGAGGTCGGGGGCGGAGCGGAACAGGGCCTGCAATTTAAGCTGCTGTTCATGCGTCACCATATCGCCGGCGCGCACCAGCACCTCGCCTATCTTCACCTTGTAGAACACAGGCTCCACCGCGGCCAGCATATCGGCGTTGCGCTGACTGGTGACTTCCTGATTCACCGCCAGCGTAGGCACGACCATGAGCGGCATCACTTCCTGAAGCACCACCTTGGCGCGCTGGCTCAGGCCGGATTCCCCCCTCAGCTTGCGCCCGAGGGCGACCTTGAACATACGCAGGTCGGAAAGGCCGCCCGCCTGCGTGCGCAGGACTTCCGTCCCGCTGTCGAGGTCGCGGACGATGGCGGTGTTGTCCGTGTTGGCAAGCTGGCGCATATCGGCGATGACGCCGTTGGATAGGGCGGACTCCATCCACGGGATGAGCTTGTTCAGCATGTATTCCTGCACCTGCGCCGAAGCGAGGGTGCGGAAGGCCGTGCCGGACACGTCGGAAAGGTGGCGCTCATTGAAACCGAGGCGCACTATCTCCAGCCCGGCGTCGTCGAGGCCGCGCTTGTTGATATCGTCCAGAAGGCCGAGGCTCTCACTGCGGAAGCTCTCCAGCGCCTTCTTGTCGAGATCGAAGACCATAGGCTGGAGGGCGAGGGCGCGGTCCCGGCGGGCCTGCGTGGCCTGCGGGTCTTCCACCAGCAGATCGCGGTCGGCCATCACGTCTCGGGTGGCTATCTCGCCTGCGGGATAGAGCACGCGGGCCGACTGCCCGGGCTGTATGGAACAGAGCAGGGCAAGCACCACCAGCGCGGCCGCCAGAGACACGAGGCCCCATTCATGATGGTGGTGAAGGAGCATGGAGCGGATATGCCCGAAAAGCTGGGACACGCTCACCGGTGATATCTTCTTAGCTTTTTTCATAGGCGTCGTACGCTTCCACGATGCGGCCCACCAGAGGATGACGCACGACATCGGAGCTGTGGAAATGGTGTATGGCCACGCCGCGCACGTCGCGGAGCACCTGCAGGGCATGGACGAGGCCCGAACGGGTCTCTCCCTCGCTTTCCCCTTCCTTCAGGAAGGCGCGATGGATGGGGGGCAGGTCTATCTGCGTCACGTCGCCGGTGATGACGGCGCGGGAGCCGAAGCCCATGCGGGTGAGGAACATCTTCATCTGCTCCCGCGTGGTATTCTGGGCTTCGTCGAGGATGAGGAAGGCGTCGTTCAGGGTGCGGCCGCGCATGAAGGCAAGGGGGGCAACTTCGATAACGCCCTGCTCCTGCTTCTGCGCGAAGCCCTGCGGGCCGAGCATATCGGCAAGGGCGTCGTACAGGGGGCGCAAGTAGGGGTTGACCTTGTCCTCCATGTCGCCGGGAAGGAAGCCGAGCTTCTCGCCCGCTTCCACGGCCGGGCGGGTGAGCACGATGCGCTTCACGCGCTTGGCCGCCAGCATGGAAATGGCCATAGCCACGGCAAGGTAGGTCTTGCCCGTACCGGCGGGGCCGGTGGCGAAGACCAGTTCGTTGCGGCGAAGCAGTTCCATGTACTGCCGCTGGGAGGTATTGCGGGCAAGGATGCTCTTGCGGGGGGACACGATGACGCTGGCCTCGCGGAACATCTTGCTGATATCGGCCCGGGGATTGCGAAGAAGTTCCTCGTAGCCCTGCAGGAGGTCTTCACTGCGCAGGGTATGGCCGGAACGCAGAAGCCCGTAGCCCTGCGTGAAGAGGTTCAGCAGGAGCTCGCGCTGTTCCGGGCGCGGGTCGCTCACGGTGAGTTCCGTGCCGCGCGTGTGCAGTGTTGCGCCGGACGCGTCGGCAATGAGGTCCAGATGGGCGTTGAGGGGGCCGAAAAGCTGGCTGGCAAGGCTGGCATCGTCGAAGGCCAGCGTTTCCGCGAAGGATGATCTCACAAGCAAATCCTGTTTTTCGTGATGCCGCAAAGCGGCTGTAAATTCCTTAATTACGCTAAAAGCGGCAAAGAGTCCACACGCGCAAATTTCGGACGAAAAACGAGCCCCCGGCCCTGTAACAAAATTAAAAATCAAAATATTTCAAACATCTAATCTAAATTTGATTTTAAACTCACAAAGAACCCCGCGATTTCATTGAAAAAGAGCTTTATCCGTTAATAAAAGAAAATTATATCACGCACTTGCCATAAATTCCCACAGGCCTTACATTGCGCTCTGGCCTTTTTGCAGGCCCAACACGAGCTTTCGCGGCCCCAGCCGCTTTCCCATTCCATAGAGATCGGAGGTGTGTTCTCTATGTCCTTCCCAGTTCTGAACATAGGCGACCTTACGGCCACCACGCCCATCGTGCAGGGCGGCATGGGCGTAGGCATATCCCTTTCCCGCCTGGCCGCGGCCGTGGCCAACGAAGGCGGCATCGGCGTCATTGCTGGCGCTATGGTCGGCATGCGTGAAGCCGACGTGGCCTCGAACCCTGTCGAAGCCAATACCCGCGCCCTGCGCCGTGAAATAGAAAAGGCCCGCGAGCTGACGTCCGGCATCATCGGCGTGAATATCATGGTGGCGCTGACCACCTTTGCCGACCTTGTGAAGACGTCCGTGGCCGCCGGGGCCGACGTGATCTTCTCCGGCGCCGGCCTTCCCATGGATCTTCCCAAGCTCTTCCAGGAGACCTGCGAGGAGAAGAAGCAGGAATTCCGCACCAAGCTCGTGCCCATCGTTTCCTCGGGCCGTGCCGCCACGCTCATCGCCAAGAAGTGGGCCGCCAAGACCGGCCTCCTGCCCGACGCCTTCGTGCTCGAAGGCCCCAAGGCGGGCGGGCATCTCGGCTTCTCCCGTGACGATATCTTCAACGAGGAATTCTCCCTCGAAAAGCTGGTGGGCGGCGTGGTGGATGCCGCCAAGGCCCTTGAGGACAAGGCGGGCCGCGCCATCCCCGTTATCTGCGGCGGCGGTGTGTTCAGCGGGGGCGACATCGCCAAGATGATCGGCCTCGGCGCTTCCGGCGTGCAGATGGCCACCCGCTTCGTGGCCACGGAAGAATGCGATGCCGACATACGCTTCAAGGAAGCCTACGTGAACGCCAGCGAAGACGACATCACCATCATCCAGAGCCCGGTAGGCATGCCCGGCCGTGCGCTGAAGGGCAAGTTCATCGAGGCTTCCCGCGAGGGCAAGAAGAAGCCCTTCAAATGCGTGTTCCACTGCATCAAGACCTGCGACCCTGAAACCACGCCCTACTGCATCTCCTCGGCGCTCATCAATGCCATGAAGGGCAATCTGGACAAGGGCTTCGTATTCTGCGGCTCCAACGTGGGCCGGGTGAAGAGCATAGTCTCTGTGCACGACCTCATGGATTCCCTGCGCCGCGAGTACGACGATTTCATGCAGAATTTCAAGGCACAGCCCGCGCTGGCCTGATGCCTGCGGGCGGGGCGGCCTTCCCCTCGCCGCCCGCCTGAACAGAACACACGAGCGAGGCTCGCCGCAAAGGAATCTGGGACCGTTGCGGAGGGCCGATACGAAAGGAGCCGCCCCGGCATGGAGCGGCTCCTTTTATCATACGGTTCAGATAGCGCTTACGGGCGGATGTAGGCGTAGCCTTCGCGCTGGAGCTTCACCACTTCCACGATGCCGGCATCGGTGACTTCCACGCCTTCCCACAGGTCGGCAGGATCGATGTTGAAGGCCTTGAGGGCGTTCTTGCAGGCACGGATGGTGAGGCCGGCGGCCATGAGCTGAGCGCCGCGGGCGGCGAGTTCAGCATGTTCCTTGGTGAAGAGCTGGACGGCAGGGCCGTTGGTCACCATGACCACGCGGAATTCTTCCTCGATGGCGGCGGAGTAGTTGGCCACGTTATTGAAAGCGAGGTTGAGGCGCTTGGGATCGTTGTCGTCCACATGCACGATAAGATCGTAGAACATCGGTATTCTCTCCTGTTTTTAGGGTGAATGCTTACTTGCGGAGATCAGAATACCATCCCGCGGCCTGTTTGAGAAGACGCATACTGCGCTCCGCCATGGCAAAAGGATCGTTCATGTAGCCGTCGAGCAGGAGGGTGCTGTCGAAAAGGCTGTTCACCATGTCCTTGAGCATAGGGTCGGAAGCGTCGGCGGCGCAGATGCCCATAAGGGCGCGCACAAGGCTGTGGTCGGGGTTCAGCTCGAAGATCTTCTGGGGGATGCCGTCGCTCTTCTGCATGACGCGCATCAGCTTTTCCATGGAAGAGGACACGCCGTCGGCAGAGACGAGGCAGGCCGGGGCGTCGATGGGGCGCTCGGTGATGCGCACGTCCTTCACCTGATCGCCAAGGATATCCTTCACGGCGGCGACGAGGGCGTCGAGTTCAGGCTTCTTTTCCTCGGCAAGCGGTTCGGGCTTGGGTTCGGCCCCTTCCACGTCGGGGAAGGCGTCCAGCGCGGCGGCATCGGCCAGTTCCACGGACTTGAAGGGATGTTCCTTGTACTGCATGAGGGTCTCGAGGGCGAACTCGTCCACCGGATCGGTGAGGTAAAGCACTTCGATGCTCTTGCGGCGGAAGCGGGAAAGATGCGGGTTCACCTTGGCGGCTTCCAGCGTGGAACCGGCCACGAACCAGATCTCCTTCTGTTCGGGCTTCATGCGGGAAATGTAGTCGTCGAGGCTGGAAAGCCTGTCGTCCTGCGCAGAGGTGGCATAGCGCAGAAGGGCGGCCACGCGGTCGCGGTACTGGTAGCTGTCGAAGCCGAACTTCAGGTAGCGGCCATGCAGTTTCCAGATCTTCTCGTACTTCTCGGCATCGCTCTTGGCCATGCGTTCGAAGTGGCTGAGGAGCTGGCGGGTAGCCGTCTGCGATATCTTGCGCAGGATGGTGTTTTCCTGAAGCGTTTCGCGGGAAATGTTCAGCGGCAGGTCTTCGGTGTCCACCACACCCTTCATGAAGGCGAACCAGTTGGGCAGGAGCTCCTTGTTGTGGCGGTCGATGAGCACGCGGCGCACGTAGAGGTCGGGGCCCCACTCGTCCTTGCGCTCGTCGAACACGTCCACAGCCGTACCGGGGATGTAGAGCAGGCAGTTGAACTGCACAGGGGCGTCCACCGAGAAATGCACCACGTCCAGAGGTTCGGTCTGGTCGTAGGTCAGGAACTTGTAGAAGTCGTTGTACTGTTCCTTGGTGATGGAGAACTTGGGCTCGCGCCACAGGGCGGCCGTGGTGTTCACGCGGCTTCCGTCCAGTTCGATGGCGAAGGGCAGGAAGTTGGAATGCTTGCGGATGGTGCTTTCGATGCGCCACTTCTCCTCGTATTCGTGGGCGTCGTCACGCAGGAAAATCTTCACGCTGGTGCCGCGCTTCAGGCCTTCGGCCTCCTCGCCGGAAAGGGCGCGCAGAGTGAAGGAGCCCGTGCCTTCGGACGACCACACGTGGGCCGTGCCGTCGCCGGTGGCGGGAACGGAGGTCACTTCCACCTTCTTAGCCACCATGAACACGGAATAGAAGCCGATGCCGAAGCGGCCGATGATCTGGGCGGCGTCGCTGGGCTTCGTGTCGTCATGCTCGACGATGGCCTCTTCCCCGTCCTCGCCTTCCTGCACCAGTTCGGCTTCGGGAGCCGTCTTCTCGCCTTCGCGTTCCTTGAGGAACTGTTCCGAGCCGGAACGGGCGATAGTGCCGAGGTTGTCGATCATTTCCTGCTCGCTCATACCGATGCCGGTATCAGCGATGGTGAGCACGTGGTTCTCCTTATCGGACGTGATGCGGATCTCAAGGGGCAGTTCAGGGTCGCGCACGTCGCCGCCGGTAGCCTGAAGGAAGCGCACCTTCTCCAGCGCGTCGGAAGCGTTAGAGAGAAGTTCGCGCAGGAATATCTCGTGATTGGTGTAGAGGGAATGGGTAAGGATATTGAGCAGTTTGCACGTTTCCGCACGGAACTGATGCGTCGTTTCGGGCATGGTTCAGACTCCTGGATATGATAGGGAACGGGAGGGCGGCAATGGCGAAGCTCCCACCCGTTCCGAAAACACAAAAAGAGGCTCCGGCTCTGCCGAAGTCCCCTTCCAGATAAGGCTTCTCATCACGGCGTCAAGGGGCAGGCGAGAAAAAGGCGGAGCCGAAGCCCCGCCGGAAAAGCGCCCGTGCCTGAGGCTGGGCGCACTGTTCAGCGCATCAGGAACCGCCCTGCTCCACCGCGCCCAGAACGTCGCTCAAAAGCCGCCACTCCACTCCCTCGCCGTTCCACGGATACGGCGTGATGGCAGAGGCCTCGATGTTTTCCTCACCGCCGAAGCGTGCCGAGAAGGACACATTGGCCCTGTCGATGAAGCGGTCCAGCTCTTCCGGGATGATGACCGGGCATTTCTCCGAATTCAGCGGTTCGCGGTACTCCACAACGAGCTTGTTCTCGCTGGAGCTGTCCAGCCATTCGTACTGGCTCACCAGCAGGCTTCCGTTCCAGCCCGCATCCTTGGCCTTGAACACCGGCATCCACGGGTCGAGCCGTATCTGCCGCACGAAGACGCGCTGTGTCACCGTGCCGGGGCGGTCAGGCCCGCAGGCATAGAGTATCTTGGTGGATTCAAGGCTGGAGCCGAATATACCCGGATACCACTTTTCGCCGTTCGCGCTGGCCAGAGCCACGGCAAGCTGGGCCTTGTCTCCATGCGCGCTGAGGCAGTACCAGACCGTGCCGTCAAGGCCGCCTTCAAGGCTTCGGCCTTCATGCAGGAGCACGGTCATCTTGCCCTGCGCCACGGTGCTGAATTCCGGGGCCGCCTTCACCGCCACTTCCGGGCGGGCCGAAGATTCAAAGGAAGCCTGAGGGCCGGAGCCGCGCACCAGCTCCCATCCGGCATGGGCAGGGCAGGACAGGGCAAGGGCCAGAAAGGCCAGAGCGGGAAGTATCGTTTTCATAGTGTCCCTCACTGCTAAAAGGTCATGCCCGGGGATATCCGAGGGCTGGAATGAGGCTAGCATTCCCGCCCTGAGAAGGGAGTACCCCGGGGCATGAGAAACGCGAACTTCTCAGCCCCCTTGGAAGAAAGTCATACACCCCGGCCTGAGCCTGCGCCCGGGCAAAGAAAAAGGCCCCCGCCGAAGCGGAGGCCCGAAATCTTGCCGGAAAGGGCGGCTTAGAACTTGTAGCCGAGGGTCAGGCAGAAGGTGTGGTCGTAACCGTTACCGATCTTGCCGTTGACAGTTTCACCAGTGCCACCCGCCTTCAGGTTGACTTCACGTTCGTGCATATGGATGTAGGCGAAGTCGAGAGTCCAGGCATCGTACTTCAGACCGAAACCGACGGAAGCCTGCAGGCGGCCGTTGGTAGGGATATAGTAGTCATGGTAGGCTTCTCCGTTGAGGGGAGAAGTCTCATAGAGGAAACCGGCACGCAGGGCCAGCCAGTCATACATCCAGTATTCACCGCTGATGGAGAAGGCCCAGGTGTCGCGCCAGTTCTTCTGCTGAGAAATGCCGCTCTTCGTGCTAGGGTAAGGATTTCTACTAAGCATATCCACCTGCAGGTTGCGCCAACGGCTCCACACGGTGTAGGCCACGTCGGCTTCAAAACTCAGACGTTCGATAGGCTTGTAGGCCACGCCGAGAGTGATGACGTCGGGAAGAACGATAGTGGCTTTGCCTCGAGAATTGTAAAGGCCGCTCACGCCAGCCAATTTTTTGCCTAGTTCATTTCCACGTACACGAACACTACCGTTAAACTTCATACGTTCATGGGAACGGTAGGTCAGGCCCGCGCTCCATTTCTCGTTGAACTTGGCATGAAGAGCCAAATTGTAGCCGAAAGAACGGCCGTTCTCGGAATGGATGCGCACATCACCAATATGTCCCATTCCCATAGGGCCATATACCTGATTATTAAGGCTAAGATAGCCCCACGTATAGCTCACACCGGCAGCCACGGACCAGACATCGTTCAGCTTATAGGCGATGGTAGGATTAATGGTGGAAGTCAACATGGTGATAGACTTGAGAGCACTACCAGCCCCCCCCTTCGTGGGGTATGCCATTCCTAGACTTTCGGTGGCCCAGCCGTCAGGATAGGAATGACCGAGGCCCCAGCGTGTGAACATGCCAGCGCCAAGCCAGAACTTATCGTTCAGCTGATGGGAAAGATAGAAGTGGGGGATGGGCCAGACCTGATGGGAGTTGGAGCACCAACGACCTTCGGTATCAAGGTCGAGGTTCAGGGCCACGGCGGCAAGGCCGCCCATGATCTGCGTGCCCTTCACCTGGGTGAGACCGGCGGAGTTGTAGGCAACGGCGGAAGCGTCGTCGGCACGGGCGACCATGCCGGAGGCAGGTCCGCCGCCGAAAGCGCCGCCACGGGCGCTGAGGGTGGAAATGGCAAAGCCTTCAGCAGAGGCAGTGGACACAGCGCCGGTCACAAGGCCAAGCGCAACGAGCGCGGCAGAAACGCCGCGCATCAGGCGAGATACGTTCATAAGAAATCCTCGTGGGAAAATTCTCGGAAATCCGAGTGTTGCCGTGCTATTCCCTTTCGGGCGACATGGAAGACGTTCCGCAAGCCAACCTCTCCTTGACTGGCGGAAAATAACACGAAGCAGAATTGATACGCGACTTGGTAAAAAAAATCAAACAGAAAAATCAGCGTATCCAGATGAGGCTGGCCTGCCTTCCGTCGGGCAGGCCGTGCCTGCGGAACTGCCGATAGGAAAAGAATTCCTTCGCGTTCCCATAGGTGCAGAGGTCAAGGCTGAACGTATGCCGCTCCGGGATGCCTGCCGCTTCAAGCTGATGCCGGGCCAGCATCCACAAATCGACGCTCCTTTGTTCCGCATCGTACCAGCGCAGGAAATCCTGCCCCCATTCGGCCTCGAAATTCCTGAATTCCGAAGCCGACGGGCCAAGGCTGGGGCCGCGCACAGCCATAAGGTCGGCCGCGTCCAGCCCGTAGCGTTCGCAGAATTCCAGCACGGCAAGGCGCGGGTAGTCCTGCCTGTTCCCCCGCCAGCCGGAATGGAGCGCCATGACAAAACGGCCGGAACGATGCGCCACAAGTATGGGCTGACAGTCCGCCGTTTTTATCATCAGGGCAAGCCCGGGGCGCGTGGTGGCCATGCCGTCGGCATCGATGCGGGAAGGGATGTCCGCCTCCTGCGCTTCCAGCTCGAACACCGTGCGCACACCATGCACCTGATGCACTTCGGCAAACGCCGCCACGCCCGGAAACTGCGTCAGGCTCTGCCGGGCCTGCACGGTCTGCTCCCACAATCCGGGGGCGGCTTCCCGCGCGGCGAGGTCGAGCGAGACGTTGCCGAAGGCGCGGCCGGTGAAGGCACAGCCTACCCCGGGGATACCGGGAAACTGGAAGGGAAGGACGGTCAGAGGCATAGGAGCATCTCCTCGGTGCAGACGGCGTTCACGGGCCTGTCCCACGCATTGCGCGGAAGTTCTTCGAAAAGCATATCATGGAAGGCAAGCCCCACGCAGGGGCAGGAAGCCTCTGCCAGAAGGCGGTCATAATAGCCGCCGCCGTAGCCGAGGCGGAAACCGGCACGGTCGAAGGCCAGCGCCGGAACAAGGATGAGCGTGTCCGGCTGGCGAAGCTCTTCGCGGGAAAGCAGTCGGGACTCCGGCCCTAAAACCGGCTCCGGGATGCCGAAGGCCGACGTTTCCAGCCCGCCAAGGCCGGGGCAGAAAAGCAGGTCCATCGTTCCGGGCCAGCCCTGCTCGCCCTTGGCGCGGCAGCGGGGCAGAAACAGCTCGCGGCCGGAACGAAGCGCTTCCTGCAGGATGCGCCCTGTCCTGGCTTCGCCCTTCACGGAAACATAGGCCGCCACGCGGCGGCACTGCGCCCAGAAACGGGAGGCAAGGAGCCGTTCCTGCATACGAAGGGAGCGGCCTTCCCCGGCTTCGCCCGAAGCAAGCTCGCGGCGCAGGGCGCGAAGGCGGGGGCGCAGGGCCTGTTTATCGTCCACCATACTGCCTCCTCAGCGGAAAAAAGAAAGGCGGTGAAGAAATTTTTACCTTTTTTTCTGCCGTTTGCCAGCACTTCCCCTTTGCCAGACAGAAAAAAATACGCTATTGTCCAGCCCAGCAGATTCCTCTGCAAAAATTTTCGTCCGCTCCAGCAGAAGGCTCCCCCTCATGCCAAGCCCCTTTCCGGATTCAGCTCCGTACAAGCCGAGCTGTTCCTCGTCGGTGCGCCTTGCGCGCTACACCGGCTCTGCGGGCATGGATGCCGCCCCGGAACAAGGGCAGACATGGGTGGTGCTCGGCGATATGCATGGCCGCATACGCCGGATAAAGGAGATACCAGAGCTGGAAAACGCGGTCGGAGTCATTCTCACCGGCGATCTGACTACCTTGGGCGGCACTGCCGCCGCCCGCCAAGTGATAGAAGCCATAGAGGCCGTCACTCCCGCTGTTTTTGCCCAGATAGGCAATATGGATCGCCCAGAAGTGAATGATTGGCTTGAGGCAAGGGGCATCAACCTGCACAGAAGCGTGCGGAAACTGCTCCCGAACGTCGCCCTCCTTGGTGTGGGCGGTTCCACGTTCAGCCCTTTTGGAACGCCATCGGAATTTCCAGAAGCACGTTTTTCGGAATGGCTGGAAGAGCTTGCCCTGCGAGCCGGAAGCACACAGTATATCGTGCTTGCCGCCCATAATCCGCCATACAATACCGCCTGTGACCGCACGAGCAACGGACTTCACGTCGGCTCCTCTGCCGTCCGCGATTTCATTGAAGAACATCAGCCTGCCATCTGCCTTTGCGGACATATCCACGAATCCGTGGGCATAGAGCGCCTTGGCCGCACCATCATCGCCAATCCCGGCCCCTTTTCCGCCGGATGCTACGCGCTCCTTACCGTCTCCCCAAGCGGAGTCTCCGTTACCTTGAAAAGGCTGGCATGCTGATCCTGCACAATATTGAGGATCACATGAGCCAAAATCCCTCTCTTCCCGAAGAGAACATCGAAAACGTCAAAAAGCCTGCCCGCCGTGGTAGAAAGCCGAAAATAGCGGAAAACGCCGCCCCGGAAGCAGGCGAAGCCGCTCCTCAGGCTGGGGAAGCCAGCGCGGAAGGCACGGAAAAGAAGCCTGCCCGCCGTACCAGAAAGCCCAAGGCCGAAGCCCCTGCGGAAGCCGCCCAGAATGCCGAACAGGCCGAGGCCGAACCTTCTGCCGAAGAAAAGCCGCGCCGTGGCCGCAAGCCCAAGACTGCCGCTCCCTCCGAAGAAGCCGTTCCCGCTCAGGAAGCGGAAGCAGGCAAGCCCCGCCGTGGCCGCAAGCCCAAGGCTGAAGCCGAAGAAAAGCCTGCCGAGGCCCTGCCGGAACAGGACAGCAAGGAACCCCGCAAAGCGGTGCGCCGTGGCCGCAAGGCCGCCCCGGAACAGGCAGAGGCCGCGCCTTTGAGCGCCGAAGCTCCTGCGGAAGCGGCTCCCGAAGTTCAGCCCGAAAACGCGGAAAAGCCCCGCCGTGGCCGCAAGCCCCAGAAGGGCGGCACGCGCACGGAAGCCGAAGAACTCGGCACGCCCGATTACGACAGCGCCCGCGAAGACGAACAGACCCTCCAGCCTGCGGCCCAGCCCGAAGACACTGCCCCCGCCGCTCCTTTTGAAGAAAAAGACGGGAAGGCCAGAGGCGGCAGGCATGAACGCCAGCCCCGCCACGAACGCAGGAACCGGAAGGCCGCCGAGCCCGGCAATCAGGCCGAAGACAAGGCCCGCCCTGTGGACGACGATTTCGGCAACCGCGCCGAAGCACAGCCCGCCCCTGCCGCCGACGCCCAGCCCGAATGGTTCGATGACGGCATCGTGACCAATATCCTGCCCTACCCCGGCGAATTCGGCGACGATCTGCGCTCGCATCGCCGCAGCAGGAAAAACCGGCGCGACCGCGACGCCCAGCCCGCCTTCAACGGTTCGCCCTATCTTCCCGCCCCCTATCAGCAGGATTTCTACGGACACCCTCAGGCCCTCATGGGCGAACCCGCCTTCGGCAATCGCAAAGACAGGCGCGGCAAGAAGAACCGCCGCAATCAGGGACAGGTCCCCCAGCTCCCGGCCGATTTCGATTTCAATGCCGCCATGCTGAACGACAGCGTGCTCGGCACTGTGCTTGCGCCCCGCGAGGAAGAATTCCTGCCCGAGGATGACGGCCCCCAGCCCGTTCTCAACGACCAGCCCGCCGCCCTGCCCCTTTCTTCCGGCGACATGACCGACGAAGACCTTGAAGCCCTCGATGCCGCCGTGAACGGCAACCGCATCGACGCGCCCGCCCGCCCCCAGCAGAAGGACGAACGCAAGAACAAGAAGGGCAAGAAGGCCAAGGACGAAAAGCCTGCCCGCGAGGAAAAGAAAGCCAAGGCCAAGGAAGAAGCCCCTGCCGCCGACGCCGCCCCCAAGGCCAAGCGCGTGCTCTACATCAGCGTAGTGCCGGACGAACAGGTGGAAGTGGTCATCACCGAAGACGGCCTCGTCACGGAATATTTCGTGGAAATGGCCCATCAGGTGAAGATACGCGGCAACATCTACAAGGGCGTCATCAACAATATCGACACCAACCTGCAGGCCGCCTTTGTCAACTTCGGCAACGGCAAGAACGGCTTCCTCCAGATAGACGAGGTGCACCCCGAATACTACCTCGTGCCGCACGACGCCACGCGCGGCCCCAAGTACCCTCCCATCCAGAAGGTGCTCAAGGTCGGTCAGGAAGTGCTGGTGCAGGTGGTCAAGGAACCTGCCGGAACCAAGGGCGCCTTCCTCACCACATGGATCTCCATCGCGGGCCGCTTCCTCGTGCTCACGCCCGGTCAGGAACAGATCGGCGTTTCCCGCAAGGTGGAAGACCCGGAAGAACGCGCTCGCCTCAAGGAACTGCTGAACGACATCCAGCCCGGTGAGAACATGGGCGTCATCATCCGCACGGCCAGCGAAGGCGTGAACAAGGACAGCATCCAGCAGGACCTCCAGTTCCTCAAGAAGCTATGGAAGGATATCCAGAAGAAAGCCCCGGTGGAGAAGTGCCCCTCCCTCATCTATCAGGAGGCCGACCTTGCCACGCGCTCGGTGCGCGACTACCTCTCCGACGACATCGAGGAGATCTGGATCGACGACGAAAGCACCAAGGCCCGTGTGGAAGAGATCGTCGGCGTCATTTTCCCGGACCGTTCCAAGGATCTGGTCAAGCTCCACAAGGAACAGCGGCAGACGCTCTGGGAGCGCTTCAACCTGCTCAAGCAGCTTGAAACCGTGACCAGCCGCGAAGTCGTCCTGCCCTCCGGCGGCCGCCTTGTCTTCGACCAGACCGAAGCCCTCATGGCCATCGACATCAACTCCGGCAAAACGCAGGGCAAGACCAACTTCGAAGCCATGGTCTTCCGCACCAACATGGAAGCCGCCGAAGCCATTGCCCGCCACCTGCGCCTGCGCGACATCGGCGGCCAGGTGGTCATCGACTTCATCGAAATGCGCGACAAGAACCATTGCCGCGAAGTGGAACGCACCATACGCAACGCCATGCGCCGCGACCGTGCCCGCCACGATGTCGGCCACATGAGCTCCTTCGGCCTGCTTGAACTGGTGCGCCAGCGCACCGGCACGTCGGCCATTTCCATCACCACGGAACCCTGCCCGCACTGCCACGGAACGGGCGTTCGCCGCAACATGGAATGGCAGGCCCAGCAGGCTATGCGCGACCTTCAGACCAAGCTCTGCAAAAGCCTCGACAGCGCCAAACACAAAAAAGGCGACCAGAAGAACGAAAAGGCCGAACTCGCCACCTTCGTGTATGAAAGCGACGCCGAACTCGCCCTGTACATCCTGAACCGCAAGCGCGACCGCATAGCCGCGCTGGAGGAAAAATTCGGGGTGCACATCGAAGTTCGCCTCAAACCGTAACACAGAGCCCCGCCGGCAGAACAACGCACTGTCGAGCGGGGCTTCTTTCTGGAGAACATATGTTCAGGACTCTTCTCGTCCTTCTCTTTCTTGCCGCCTGCGGTGTCTATTTCCATCAGAACAATGCGCACACCACGCCGCAGGCACAAACGCAAACGCCCGCAGGCGCAGGTACGGCTCTGGACGATTCCAGCCTGCAGGCGCTGAAAAAAGTCCTGCCTGCCCAGCTTTTCGAAAAAGAGGTCCAGCCGGCCATCGAGCAGAACAAACGCGGAGGGCTCAACAGCGAACAGCTCAGCCAGCTCCTTGAACGCCTGAAAGACATGAGCCGGGAACTGAGCGGCAAGGCTTCGCAGGCGGCAGGCGACGCCGCCAAACACCTAGAGCAGGCCCTGCCTCAGGAAAAAAGCATGGCCGCCAAAGGTTCTGACGCGGCCAGTGAATTCGCCCAAAAGGCAGGCGAAAGCGTGAAGGCCAGCCTGCCCGTCCTCAAGGAGCTGTCCGGCGAACTCCTCAGCGGCATGGTCGCCGTTCTTTCCCAGATCCTGTCTTCCGCCGCAGAGCTTCTGAAAAAGTAGCTCAACGCCAGCCTAGACGCACAAGCGCCCGCGTATGACCGTGCATCATACGCGGGCGCTTTTTCAGGAGGTGGCGGCCAGCTCGCACTTGGCCGCCCTGCCACACCGCTCTTTCCCAACGCGGCGTGGCAGATATCGTGCCCTTTTCTGAACCGCCGAAGGCTTCGCTGTCCTTGGAGTCTCTTCAGGGCAGAAACGGTCTAAAATGTATAGCTGATACCGCCGCCGATACCGAGCCGCACGTCTTCATCGCCCATAGAACTGTCGCGTATCTCCTCGCTCAGGAGCATGGCGGAAGCGATGGCGTACAGCCCCCAGTGAGGCGACAGAGCAACATCGATCCGCACATTCGCAAAGGGAGAAAAGCCGCCGTCTGCCTCATAGGCGGTAAGCCCGCTTTTCTGTGATTCGCCCGTGCTGACGCCATAGTAGTAGTCGTTGTACTCCGAACTGGTCCAGCGCACGCCCGCCGCAGGCGTCAGGACGACCGGCCCGAACTCGACCTGCTTGGAATAGGAAATATCCGCCAGAAAGCCCCCACTGTTGTCGAGCACATCAGCGGCAACTTTGATGCGCAGGCTTCCCCAGTCCTTGCTGGAATACTCCCAGGCGGCAAACGCAAGCATACTGGAATAGCGCTTGTCGAGCCGCTTCATCGCTGCGTTATCGCTGTCGTGCGGCCGGAAGTGCGCGGGAAGATACTCAAGGCCGCCTGACAGTTTGCAGGCGTCGGACTTCCACAGGTACAGCCCGGCCCCCAGTCCCTTCACATAAAAATGCTCGTCATCCCAGCTTACCAGCGGCATCGGATACGCCTGAGCCGAGACACCGCGATATTCCGAGCTCATGGAGACGCCGCCAGCTCCGAGGCTTATCTCCGCACTCTGTACGGGCTGAGGCATGGCCAGCATCAAGCCCATGCACGATATGATCATCCAGCGAATCACGTTTCTACCCTTCAAAGTCAATGTGCATTTACATATGCCCCAGCCTTGAAGCTTTGTCAACAAATATTGACTTTATGGATAAATCTCTCGACTGCCTTTCAAGATTCTGGCACTATCTATCATATTTTCTGATATCTGCCGCATCAGGAGCAGTCCGATGGAAGAAACCGCTTCCAAAGAAAAACACCATCCTCGTGATTCAGAGAAAACACGCGCCCGGATCCTGCAAGCCGCCATCGAGCTCTTTTCCAACAGCTCATACGACATGGTTCGCTCGCGCGACATCGCACACAAGGCCGAAATCGACGTTGCGCTCATCAATCGCTATTTCGGCTCAAAAAAAGAGCTCTTCGTCGCCGTGCTCGATACGATATCGCAGGGCAAACCCGAACTGGATTCCAGTGATGTGGAAAGCCGTATCTGCGAAGATTTTTCCAAACGACTGAGCGGAGAAAATTTCCAGAATACAACGACGGCAGTGCGGCTCATCGCCTTTTCCGCATCCAGCCCCGAAGTGTCCCCCATACTGCGGGAGCGCATCGGCAATGAGATATCACGCCTCAGCGGCCTGCTGGGGGCAAGCGACAAAACCCCCGCTACGGCCCTTATTGCGTATGTTCTGGGTATGCATACTCTCTTGCAGATGCTGTCCGAAGAGGAACGGATCGCGCTGACCGAAAAAACACTGCTCGAGCCCATCCACGCGATATTTCAAAAATAAAACACCCCGTACGACAAAAGGCCGATCTTCCTGAGAAGACCGGCCTTTCGTATAACGTCAATGCAATGCCTGCAAACTATTTGGCAGCTTCACGAGCCATTGCACGCTTTTCCCAGAGCTTCATGTCCTTCATCTTCTGGCGGCGGGCACGCTGAAGTTCCTTGCAGGTAAGGGGAGTGCCCTTCTTGAGGCCCCACTTGGCGCGATAGGAAACAGCGTCAAGGCCGTGAAGGATAAGATGCTTCTTGGTGATAACCTTGAAGGTTTTGCCGCATTCAAGGCAGACGATGCTCTTTTCCTTGATGGAACGCTTGGCGTCAGTAACGGGAGCTTCAACAGCGCAGGTGCAGCTCTCTTCACATTCTTCAACAGCGTCAAACTTCTTCAGTTTGGCTGCAAGAGAAGCAATCATATCGGTCATTTCGTCTTCGGACATGACGCGAACAGAAGCCTGCGCCTTAACGAGCTCGATCGCATGCTTAAGATAATCTTCCATGGGAGGCCTCCTCGTTTTAAATAGTTTTAAAAAATGTAAACGCTATTATGCCGTATGTCAAACATTGTATTATAAAAGCAGGCCTAAAAGAGTTGAAGCGTCATGTCTACATATCTTTTTTCTTCAAGAGACCAAAATTTTCTGCGTTATTCTTACTCTCCGCTTCGAAAAAAGCTCTTGAATCCGCTAGATTGCCAGAGCGTTTTGCTTCGCTGGCACTTACTTGGAAGAATCGCGATTTCCGCGATGCTCCCCCGACTCTGCGGAATCACCTGCTTTTCCTATTCCATAAAAGCTTGCTTCTGCGGCTTCTAACGAGCTGTAGAGCGGCGTCTGCCACCAGCAATACTATGTGCTGAAATGAAATACTAAAGCGATATCAGAGAACAGGGAAACGGATATTCCATCGCTATCCCTAAGCCTCTCCCCCTTCAAAACACCCAAAGCCCCGCGGCATCCTTTTTCAGGACACGGCGGGGCTTTGGTATGCAGAGCTTTTAAACGACGAAAGGCCGTCATACGACGACCTTTCTAAAGAAAACCTTGGCATCGGCCTACTTTCCCACACAAAAGTATGCAGTATCATGGGCGATGAAGAGCTTGACTGCCGAGTTCGGAATGGGATCGGGTATACCCTCTTCTCTATGGACACCAAGGAAATA
>JAFQTU010000069.1 GCA_017408905.1 Mailhella sp.
AGGGTATACCCGATCCCATTCCGAACTCGGCAGTCAAGCTCTTCATCGCCCATGATACTGCATACTTTTGTGTGGGAAAGTAGGCCGATGCCAAGGTTTTCTTTAGAAAGGCCGTCATATGACGGCCTTTCGTCGTTTAAAAGCCCTGCATACCAAAGCCCCGCCGTGTCCTGAAAAAAGTATGTACGCGGGGCTTTCGGCGTTTTGAGGGGCAAGTGAGTCGAAGGTCCCCCGGGTAAAGGACGCGTATCCTCTTTCTTGGTCGATGGCCTCAGCCCGCTGGCACGGGGCCGTAGAGCTTCGTTCAAGCAGCAGATGCCGGTATTCCACGCGTACGGCATCGCCTGCAGTGCTGTTTCCCTTGATACGTTCGAAGAGGATATTGAAGGCAGTACGCGCCCGTGCTTCAGCCTGATGCTCAACCGACGTCAGGCCGATATGGGATATGCGAGATGAGGGCAGGTTATTGAAGCCGCAGACGCTGTAATCTTCGGGAACACGAAAGCCCTTGCTGGTAATGGCGTCGAGCATGCCGTAGGCGATAAAGTCGTTGACGCCGACAAAGCCCGAGACAGGCTTTCCCTCGTCCAGGCATTTCAGGGCTAGCTCGTAGCCGACACGCTGTTCGATGTCGAAGCTGATCATTTCTTCCTGCGGGCTATGATCGCGGGTGAAGACCTGCACGGTGCATCCCATCTCCTGTTCGTAAACATCGAGAACGCCTTGCAGGCGGTGCAGGCGAATAGCGTTTGCCGAGTTCATCATGGCGGTGATGAAGGCGATATGCCGATGCCCCAGTTCAAGCATATGCCGTCCGATGAGCCTGCCCGCCATCCTCGTGTCCGGCCTCTGCTTCGCTGGCGCCCAGTTCGTGTTCGCCAACTTCCACGGCCCGACCCTGCCCGACATCATGTTCGCTCTGGCCACCATCGTCGGCCTGCTCGTCCTGCTCCGCTACTGGCAGCCCAGCAACATTTTTCGCTTCGCTGAAGACCCCACCGTCTCCACCGACGGCCCCGGCTATCCCGGCAAGGTCATTCTCCGCGCCTGGGGGCCCTATCTCATTCTGGCCGTCATGGTCTTCTTCTGGTGCCTGCCGCAGTTCAAGGCCGTGCTGAACAGCATTTCCTGCCCCAGCTTCTCCTGGCCCCTGCTTGACGGCATGGTCAACCGCGCCGCTCCCATCGTGGCCAGCGAAGCTCCCTACGCGGCTCGTTTCACCTTCAACTGGGTGTCCGCTGGCGGTACGGCCATCCTGCTTTCCGGCTTCATCGCTGTGCCCATGATGCCCGGCTACTCCTATGCCAAGGCTGTGAAGTGCTTCTTCACCACCCTGCATCAGCTCCGCTTCCCCATCCTCACCATCGGTAGCGTGCTCGGTCTGGCGTTCCTCATGAACTACGCCGGCATGAGTTCTACCCTCGGCCTTGCCTTCACCAAGACCGGCGGCCTCTTCCCCTTCTTTGCTCCGCTCATCGGCTGGCTGGGCGTGTTCCTCACCGGTTCCGACACCTCCTCCAACGCCCTCTTCTCCAGCATGCAGTGCACCACTGCTACGGCCGTCGGCATCCCGCCTGAACTGGCCGTCGCCTCCAACGCCGTTGGCGGCGTGACCGGCAAGATGATCTCCCCCCAGTCCATCAGTGTGGCTACCTCGGCTACCAACATGGTTGGTCAGGAAGGTAATCTGTTCCGCTTCGCCCTCGGCCACTCCATCGCTCTTACGCTCATACTCTGCGTGCTGGTGTACTGCCAGGCCGGTTTCCTGAGCTGGATGCTTCCGTAAGGAGGAAAACGGGACCTGTATGGAGAGCTGATTCTTCCATGCAAAACGCGGCTGGGGTGCTTCGATGTCGGAGCGCCCCGGCTTTTTTTTGTCAGCAGCCTGTCGTATTGCGTACGTGTGACGAGCGCTCTTGCGTCCGGGGCATCCTGCGGCTATACTGCCCCGGTATCTTATCATCATGAGGTATCCGATGGAATTTACCGAGAAAGAATTAGCCATACTGCGCATCGTCCAGAAAAATCTGCCCGATACGCTTACGCCTTATGCTGACATTGCCGCGGCTACCGGCACGACGGAAGAAGAGGTGCTGGCGCTTATCGAACGCCTGAAGGATTGCGGCGCTATCCGCCGTTTCGGTGCAAGCATCAAGCATCAGCGCACGGGCTGGTCGCATAATGCGATGGTCGCGTGGGTGGCCTCCGAAGAACTGGCGGAAGAAGTCGGCCCTGCGGCCGCCCAGCACAGCCGCATCTCCCACTGCTATTTCCGCCCGAGCAATTATCCCGGCTGGAATTATACGTTCTATACCATGATCCATGGCAAGAGCGAGCAGGACTGCCTTGACGTGGTGGAAGAACTGCGCCGCACGACTGCCCTTGACGAGTATGCCGTCCTCGAAAGCCTGAAAGAGCTGAAGAAGACTTCCATGACCTATTTTCCCGAGCCGTCCAAATAACGGCAGGAGCTTACATGAATACCGAACGTTCCCGTGCGCTTTTCGCCCATGCGCAGGAAATCATCCCCGGCGGCGTCAACAGCCCTGTGCGCGCCTGCCGCAACGTCAATGCCGATCCCCTTTTCATTGCCGAAGCTCAGGGCTCGCACCTCACCACCGTGGACGGCGACCATTTCATCGACTTCCTTGGTTCCTGGGGCCCCATGCTCGTCGGCCATGCCCATCCTGAAGTGACCGAGGCCATCCAGAAGGCCGCCCTGCGCGGCACGAGCTACGGCGCTCCCAGCGAAGCCGAAGTCCTGCTGGCCGAAGAAGTCTGCTCTGCGCTTCCTTCTGTGGAAATGGTGCGCATGGTGAACTCCGGCACGGAAGCCACCATGAGCGCTCTGCGCCTTGCCCGCGGCGTGACCGGCCGTACCAAGATGATCAAGTTCATCGGCGGCTATCACGGCCATGGCGACGCCTTCCTTGCCAGCGCCGGTTCCGGCGTGGCTACGTTCTCCATCCCCGGCACTCCCGGTGTGCCCGCCAGCACTGTGGCCGACACTCTGCTCGCCCCTTACAACGACCTTGAAGCCGTGAAGAAGCTTTTCGAAGCCAATCCCGGCCAGATCGCCGCTCTGTTCGTCGAGCCTGTGGCCGGCAATATGGGCCTCATGCTTCCCCAGCCCGGCTTCCTTGAAGGCCTGCGCGAGCTCTGCACCCAGAACGGCACTATCCTTGTGTTCGACGAAGTCATCACCGGCTTCCGCCTGTCCTACGGCGGCGCTCAGGGCCGTTTCGGCATCATGCCCGACCTCACCACCTTTGGTAAGATCATCGGCGGCGGCCTGCCCGTCGGCGCGTATGGCGGCCGTACCGACCTCATGAAGCACGTTGCTCCTCAGGGCGAAGTCTATCAGGCCGGTACGCTTTCGGGCAATCCGCTGGCAATGGCCGCCGGTCTCGCCACGCTGAACATCCTCAAGCGTTCCGACTACGCCGCTCTCGAAGCCCGTGTGGACGCGTTCGTCGCCGAGCTCGAGCAGATCCTCAAGTCCAAGGGCGTGCCGGTGCAGATCCCGCACATCGCGTCCCTGTTCACCATCTACTTCACCGAAGCCCCCCTGCGCGACTTCGCCAGTGTTCAGACTTCTGACGTGGCGCTGTTCGAAAGCTTCTTCAAGCAGATGCGCAAGCAGGGCATCTTCATGGCTCCGTCCGCCTTTGAAGCGAATATGCTGTCCTTCGCTCACAGCGAAGAAGACTTCGCCAAGGCCCTCGAAGCCGCCCGCAACGTGAAGTTCTGATTCCGGCACATAGCAAAACAACGAAGCCCCGGCCTGTGAAGGTCGGGGCTTTTGTGTCGCTATTTTTTGTGGCTGGTCCGGATATCGGCAAGGGCCGCTTCTGCCGGGCTGAGGGCGGGCTTGGGCGCTGGCACCGCTTTTTTCTGGGGGGCTTTGGCGGGTTTGGCGCTGGGCTTGGAGGAGGCAGCTTTTTTCTTCTGTGTTTCTCTGGCCTTCAGCGCGGCTTTCCGCTGTTCCGCCTTTTTCTGGAGACGCGCCTTGTTTCTGGCCCGTTCCTTCTTCATGGCGGCTTCCGATTTTTTCGTTCCCCGCTTGACGGCGGCCTTCTTTTTTGTCGGTTCAGCAACGGGATTGCCCTTGCCGAAGCGCTTGGCCTGCCTTGCGCTGACGCCCAGCTCCTGCGCAACGGTGAGTTTCTTCTTTCCGATGGTCTTGAACCCGGCATTCAGAAGGCGCCGGGCTTCGGCCGCCCTCACGCCCGTGTTGGGAGCTCCAAGGATGACGCCGATGAGCTTATGCCCGTTGCGCTTGGCCGACACGATGATGTTATAGCCTGCGGCGGTGATCCAGCCCGTCTTCAGGCCGTTGATGCCGCGATAGTAGCCCACCAGCGGGTTGTGGTTGGGTTCGCTTTTGCCGTTATGCGTGATGAAGCGCGCCAGATGGTACTTGCGTGCGCTGGGGTACTTTCGCTCGTAGGAGTGCGCCATCTTGAGCATATCGCGCGCCGTGGTGTACTGCCCGTCGGCTGGCAGGCCGTGCACGTTCTGGAAGCGGCTGTTCGTCATGCCGAGGCGCTTGGCCAGCCTGTTCATGCGGGCGACAAAGGCCGAACTTGAACCGGCCACATGTTCGGCAACGGCCATGCTGGCATCGTTGCCCGAAGCGACGGCCATGCCATAGAAGAGCTTGTCGAGCGTGACGACATCGCCCGTCCTGAGGAACATGCTCGAGCCGCGCGTGCGTGCGGCACTGCGGCTCACCTTCACTTTCTTCTGGTAGCTGGTCTTGCCTGCGCTGATGGCCTCCATAGCGACGTACATGGAGAGCACCTTGGTCAGCGACGCAGGCGGGATGCGCCTGTCGGCATACTGCTCGTACAGGATGCGCCCGGTGGTCACGTCCATGAGGATGGCGCTTCTGGCGTTGATAGGGCCGGCCAGAGCGGGCAGGGCGCAGAGCAGGCAGAGGAGGAAGGCAAGGGCGGCGCAGAAGCGCTGGCCGAAGCGGCAGATAGACATGGTGCGTTCCAGAGCTGGGTTCAGGCTTCGAGGGAAGCAGGAAAGGCGCTTCACGGCGCAGGAGGGCGGAAGCGTGAGAAATTTCTAGTGTATTTTCGAAGCTGGGGCAAGCCTGCGATTGTTACAGCCCTGTCGTATGAAAAACGCCGGACAGGCGAACCTGACCGGCGTTCAGCGATACGTTTACGGGCGTTTTAGTCCATGCCCATAGCTTTCTTCACTTTGTCGAAAATACCCTTGCCCTGCTCTTCCGAAAGCTTTTCGAATTCACGGAGCAGTTCTTCCTGCTTGGAGGAAAGCTTGGTGGGCGTTTTGACAAGCACCTGCACCAGCAGGTCGCCCATGCGGTTCTGGCCGGGGAACTTGAGGCCCTTGCCGCGGATGGTGAAGACCTTGCCGCTCTGCGTACCCTTGGGGATATCGAGGTCGAGGGTCTCGCCGTCGTTGATGCTGGGGACCTGGATGCGGGTTCCCAGAGCCGCCTGCGGGAAGGTGATGGTGGCCGTGTAGATGAGGTTCTGATCGTCGCGTTCGAAGACGTCGTCGTCCTCCACATGCAGGACCACGTAAAGGTCGCCGTTGGGGCCGCCATGCACGCCCATTTCGCCTTCGCCGCGAAGGCGCAGGCGGGCGCCGTCATACACACCGGCGGGGATGCGCACGGAAAGTTCGCGCACCGTTTCCACAATGCCTTCGCCCTTGCACTTGGGGCAGGGCTTGGGGATGGTGTAGCCGCGGCCGTGGCAGCTGGGGCAGGGCTGGACGAACTGCATGAAGCCCTGGCGCATAGCCACCTGGCCGGAGCCGCCGCACTGTTTGCAGGTCTCGCGGCTGGAGCCCTTGGCCGCGCCGGAGCCGCCGCATTCGGGGCATTCCATGTGGCGGGGCAGCTTGATGGGCTTTTCCACGCCCTTGGCGGCTTCGCGGAAGCTGATGGTCAGGTTGTAGCGCAGGTCGTCGCCCTGCTGGGGGCGCGGGCCGCGCGAACGGGCATGGCCGCCGAAGCCGAAGATATCGCCGAAGATGTCGCCGAACTGGGAGAAGATATCTTCAGCGCTGGTGAAGCCGGCCCCGCCCATGCCCGAAGGATCGGCCGTACCGAAGCGGTCGTAGTTGGCGCGGCGCTCCGGATTGCGGAGCACGTCGTAAGCCTCGGCCGCTTCCTTGAACTTCTGTTCCGCTTCGGGATTGTCAGGGTTGTGGTCGGGGTGATACTTGAGCGCCAGTTTACGGTAGGCGCGCTTGATCTCATCTTCCGAGGCGTCTTTGGCAACGCCAAGGATCTCGTAATAATCGCGCTTGCTCATGATGCGTGACCGAAAAGGCGGAGATTAGGCTTCTTCGCCGGGGGCGGGGGTGTAGAAGCGCTTGTCTTCAGGAAGCACCTTGCCGGCGGCGATCTCGCGCAGGGCGGTCACCACTTCTTTATTCTTGCTGTCCACCAGGGGTTCGTAGCCTTCACGGAACTGGCGCACGCGCTTGATGGCCATCTGCACGAGAAGGAAACGGTTGTCCACACGCTGCTGGCAGTCTTCAACGGTAATACGGGCCATGATGTGCCTCCAAGGTTCCGGCTGCGCCGGGTAATTTTATATGCCTGCGCCGAAGCGCATTAAATAGCGATAGACGGCCTGTGCCGAACCATTTTTTTTATCGAGAGCCTGCCGCGCTGTCAATAGTTTAAGCGGGCAGGAAAAAGGGGAAGGCGTCGGCCTTCCCCCTTGTCGCTACTTCTGGCGCTTGCCGAAGCGGTGCATCGGCTTGTCGTTTTCCACGTCCATGCGGAAGAAGTCGTCGGGCGCGCCGTGGAACTTCTTCTTGTCGTGGCCGTGTTCGTGCTTGCCGTGCCTGTGCTCGTCGCGTTCGAAGCGCTTGCCGCCGAAGGAGCGTTCTTCGCCGTCCTTGTGGAAGCGGGAACCGAAGGGCTTCTTGAAGCCGCCTTCGCGGTCGTCGCGGCCGAAATCCTTGCGGAAGGGGCGGCCTTCGCCGCGCTCTTCACCGTCGCGCTGGAAGCGGGAAGCAAAGGGCTTGCGGAAAGGACGGTCGCCGTCTTCACGTTCGAAGCGTTTGCCGAAAGGCTTGCGGAATTCGCGGCCCTCGCTGTCGCCCTCGTCCTCGAATCTGCGGAAGGGGCGGCGTTCGAAGGATCGGCCTTCCTCGCCATCCTTGCGGAAGCGGGAGCCGAAAGGTTTGCGGAAGCCGCCTTCATGGCCTTCTTCGCGTTCGAAGCGCGGCTTGCGGAAGGAGCGTTCTTCGCCGCCTTCGTTCATCTCGCCGTCTTTGTCCCACTTCTTTTCGAAGCGGGGGCGGAAGCCGTAGTCACGGAAGGGACGTTCGCCGTCTTCACGTTCGAAGCGCTTGCCGAAGGGCTTGCGGAATTCGCGGCTTTCAGCTTCGCCTTCACCGTCGAACTTGCGGAAGGGCTTGCGCTCGAAGGAGCGGCCTTCTTCGCCGTCCTTGCGGAAGCGGGAACCAAAGGGCTTGCGGAAGCTGTGCTCGCGGCCCTCTTCACGCTCGAAGCGGGGCTTGCGTTCGAAGGGGCGGCGTTCTTCGCGGCCTTCCTCTTCGCCTCCCCAGCTTTCGCTGGCGTAGCGGCGCTGGCGGGCCAGCTCGTCGTCCTTCTTTTCGAAGCGGGGGCGGAAGCCCTTGCGGTCGGCAAAGGCGCGGCGGCCGGTGCGGCGATCGCCGCCTTCGCGGTCATCGTGGCGCTTGCCGAACTTGCCCTCGGGGCGGGGGCGGCGGGGAGCGCGGTCATCATCCTTGCGGCGGAACGGGCGGCGCCCTTCCTCATCTTTCTGGTATTCCAAGTCAATCTCCAGTCTGCCGACGTGAACGCCGGTAAGTTTCACGGTCACTCTCTGACCGAGTCGGAAGGCTTCGCCGGTATGTTCACCGCGCAGTTCCTGCCGTTCTTCATCATAAATATAGTAGTCGCGGCCCAGCGTTTCCACACGGACCATGCCCTCGACGGGCATATTGTCCAGCTCCACGAAGAAGCCGAAGTTCATCACGCCGCTGATGACGCCGCCGAAATATTCGCCGGTGCGTCCCTGCAGGAGCAGACAGCCCATGCGGCGACCTATCTCGCGTTCGGCATCGGTGGCGGCCCGTTCGCGGCTGTTGCACTGGTCGGCCACTTCCAGCAGTTTATGCCCCGCCGGTATGCCGCCGCCGGTCTCGAGCCCGAGAACATAGCGCAGAGCGCGATGGTTCACAAGGTCTGAATAGCGCCTGATGGGGGAGGTGAAGTGGCAGTAGCAGGCAGAAGCAAGGCCGAAGTGCCCGTCGTCTTCCGGCGAATAGCGCGCCTGCATCATGGAACGCAGGACAAGGCGGTTCACCACGAAGGTCTGGTCGGTATCGGCGGCGGCCTCGATGACGTGCGGGAGCCAGTTCGGCACGCCTGCCTTGGCGGCCTTGGGCAGGGGCAGTTCGGCGTCGGTGGCGCGAAGGTTGCGGTACAGCTCTTCCAGCCTGTCCGGGCCGGGCGAGGGGTGGACGCGGTAGAGGAAGGGGGCGTCCTTCTTCTTGAGGAACTCGGCCACGGCCTCGTTGGCGCGCACCATGAAGGCTTCGATGAGCCTGTGGCTGAACAGGCGTTCGCGGTTGCGAATGCCCGTAACGCGGGAAAGGCCGTTCACTTCTTCCACCACGAATTCCGCTTCGGGCAGGTCGAAGTCAAGCCCGCCCTGCCTGCGGCGGCGCTCCATGAGGATGTCGGCCAGTTCGGCGGCGTCCTCCAGCATGGCGCAGACGCCCGGGGCGCGCTCTTCGATGCCAGCGGCGGCTTCGCCTTCGGGGTCTTCCAGAGCGGCCTGCACCTCCTTATAGGTGAGGCGCGCGCGGGAGACCATGATGCCGTTGACGAAGCGGGATTCGAGCAGGCTGCCGTCCTTGTCCAGCGTCATATCGGCGGCCATACAGCGGCGTTCCTCGTTGGGGCGCAGACTGCACACGCCGTTGCACAGCACCTCGGGAAGCATGGGCTCTACGGACGTGGGGAAATAGTAGGAGTTGCCTCGCTCCTTCGCTTCCTTGTCCAGCGCGGTGCGGGGACGGACGTAGTGCGATACGTCGGCAATGGCCACGAGCAGGCGCCAGTTTTCGCCTTCGCGGGAAACGAAGACGGCATCGTCGAAGTCGCGGGCGTCCTCGCCGTCGATGGTGACGAGCAGTTCCCCGCGTAGGTCGGCCAGCTTGTCGGCATCGCCGAAGGGCTCTGAGGCCGAGGCTTCCGCTTCGGCCACCACGTTGTCCGGGAACTCGGTGGGGATGAGGTTGTTCAGCTTGGTAAGGTCTTCCTGCACCTTGGCGTCGTTCTCGATACCGAGGGAGGCCAGCGCAGTTCCGGCCCAGAGGGGGCGGCGTCCGCCGTCGTCCAGCTTTTCACCCATCTGCACGCGCAGGAGTTCGAATTCCTGCGGCATGGCGTCGAGCGCGGAAACGTCGGCCAGAACATCGAAGGGCAGGCGGGAGTCGGCCGGGCGGCAGACGACGGTGTTCTCGGCAGAGCCTTCACGGAGCACGCGGGCCACGATTTCCGTGTGACCGCGTTCAGCCACGGCCAGCACACGGCCTTCCGGGCCTTTGTCCGAGCCGCGCTTCATGGGCAGGAGCATCACGTCCACGAGGTCGCCGTTCCAGGCGTCGCCCACGTATTCGGGGGCGATGTAGATATCCTTGCCGGACTTGGCGGTCTCGCCTTCGGGCGTGACGAAGGCCGCGCCGGAACGCTGTATGGCAAGGCGGCCTCGGCGCGTCTTCATGGCGGAAGCCATGACCCAGCCGCCGCCCTGCAGGCGCACGAGCTGGCCGCTGTCGGCGAGGGCGTGCAGGGTGTCGATGACCTCGCGCTTCAGCTTGCGGGAAAAGCCGCCGATGCGCAGGATATCGTCAAGGCGCAGGGGGCGGCCTGCGCTTTCGATGGTCTCGAGCAGGAACTGCTCGTCGAGGAATTCACGTTTTTTCATAGATTCGGCGGCAGTGGCCGCAGGTAGAAGAGCCCGCTATCGGGCGTTCAGGGCGTCGAAGGTCCTGCCCCACCACTGTTCGAAATCGGCGTCGGAGGACTGGAGCGAGGCGAAGAAGTCGGCCCTTACGTCGAGGGCATAGCAGGGGCAGGCAAGGCCGAGTGCGGCCAGTTTGACGGCGTCCTTGCCGGTGCAGATGACAGGCAGGCCGAGGGCGTCGAGCTGGCCTTTCTCCTGCCGGAAATCGTGATGGTCGGGGAAGGTCAGCGTCTTTTCCGGGGCGCGGCCCATGAAGTCGCTTACGGTGCGCAGGGCCTGAGCCGGGTCTCCTATGCCGGAAACGAAGGCGTACGGGCCGGGAACAGCTTTGGCAGGCAGGGCAGGGGCGGCCGGGTCGCCGCCAGCCGGGCGCAGGCCTTCGGGGGCCATGCGGAAGGCGAAGACGGGACGCGGGAAGTCGCGCAGGCGCTGTTCGAGGTCCGGCACGAGCGAGGGCCAGTCGTCAGGTTCGCATTTCACGAGGAAGGCGGCGGCGTGGTGCAGGGCGTTCACGGGTTCACGCCATGTTCCGGCGGGGATGATGCGGTTCCAGTTTGACGGCGGTCTGCCAGGGAGCGGAGAGAGGCGCACATCGTCCTGATCGAGGAGGACGAGGTCGATGTCCCGTCCTGCGCGCACGTGCTGGAATCCGTCGTCGAGGAAGAAGATATCGGGTACTGCGTCGGAGCTTTCGAGGGCTCGCCCGGCGCGACTGCGTTCCGGGTCCACCATGACAGCGGCGCGAGGGTGGCGGCGGGCCAGCATGAGGGGTTCGTCCCCGCATTCGGAGGCCGGAGTCGTGCTCTCCACAATCAGGGGCAGGCGGGAGGGCCTGGCTCCGTAGCCCCGGGTGAGCACGGCGGCCCTGAGGCCTTTCCTGTCGGCCCACGAGAGCATCCAGTCGGTGACAGGCGTCTTGCCCGTGCCGCCCCATGAGATATTGCCGATGGCGACGCAGGGCCGCGCAGGCTTCCAGCGCTCCTTGGCGTGGGCGCGCTTCCAGCGGCCTGCCGCCCCGTAAAGCAGGGAGAGGGGCAGGAGCAGGGGGGCGAGTATGTTCTGGAGGGGATGACGCTTTGCCATGATGCCGCCGTGAATGAGGCTGGGAAAGAGAAAAGCCGGGGGAATGGCTTCCCCCGGCGCGTTTCGTTATTCGCGGTTGCCGAAGAGGCGGAGCATCATGAGGAACATGTTGATGAAGTCGAGGTACAGGGTCAGCGCGCCGAGCAGAGCGCCGCGGCGCATGGCCAGGGCGTCGTCCACGGGGGCGTTCATGCCCATCATGCGGAGCTTCTGGGTGTCCCACGCGGTGAGGCCGGTGAAGATGATGACGCCGAGCACGCTGATGGTAAGGTCAACGGCGCTGTTGCCGAGGAACATATTCACGATGCTGGCGAGGATGATGCCCCACAGGCCCATGATCATGAAGGAGCCCATGCCGGAAAGGTCGCGCTTGGTGACCATGCCGTACACGCTCATGCCGCCGAAGGTGCCGGCCGTCACCACGAAGGCCTGCGCCACGGAGGAGCCGGTGTACACGAGGAGCACCGGGCCGAGGAACACGCCCATGAGGGCGGAATACAGCAGGAAGAGGCCGGTAGCCGCGCCGGAAGAGAGCGTGTGCATACGGGCGGTGATGAACATGGAAAGGCCGATGATACCGACCACCATGAGCACCATGCTGATGGTGTTGGCGAAGAGAGCCTGAAGGATGACGGGGTTGGAGGCAGTGAAAAGAGCGGCAAGGGCAGTGACGCCGAGGGCGCAGGTCATCCACAGGTAGACCTGCTGCATATAGACGGCAACGCTGGAGCGGGCATAGCTCTGGACCTGTTCGCGGGAGACGTTCATTTTCTTATCCTTAAATTGAAAGGTTATGGGCATCGAGAAGGCCCGGAGAAGAGCGGCGCGCCGCCCTTGGGGTCTGTTATCAAGATAAGGTCTCTTTCCTCTTAATGCAAGGGGAGGGCTCGGCGGGCGCTTCAACGGTACGCCTTCCTTCCGCGCGTTGCCGCATTTGCCGCCCGGCCTTGGAAAATGCTGGACTTTGCCGGGCAATGCGTGGAAAATGGCCCGGAAACAAAAAGCGCCCCGCCTTCCGATACAGGCATGAGGCGCGAAGGAGCATATATGTCCATGTTCGCAGATCCGATGGAGCAGGCCCGCATGCAGTCGCGGGTGCTCATCGAGAGCCTTCCTTACCTGCGTGAATACCACGGCGAGACCGTTGTCATCAAATACGGCGGCCACGCCATGACCGACGAAAGCCTGAAGCTGGCCTTTGCCCGCAACATCAGCCTTCTCAAGCTTGTGGGCATCAACCCTGTAGTGGTGCACGGCGGCGGCCCCCAGATCAACCAGATGCTGAACAAGCTGGAGATCAAATCCGAGTTCCGCCAGGGCCACCGCGTTACCGACGAGGCCACCATGAACGTGGTGGAAATGGTGCTGGTCGGCTCCGTGAACAAGAGCGTGGTCAACCTCATCAACAAGACCGGGGCCAAGGCCGTCGGCCTTTCCGGCAAGGACGGCGTCCTGCTCGAAGCCCGCAAGCTGGCCATGACCATCAGCCACGGTCAGGAACAGCCGCCGGAAATCATCGACCTCGGCAACGTGGGCGAAGTGACCCATGTGAACGCCCGCCTGCTGAATTCGCTCATCGCCGATGACTTCGTGCCTGTCATCGCCCCTGTGGGCGTGGACGCCGAAGGCAATACCTACAATATCAACGCCGACTCCGTGGCCGGAGCTGTGGCCGGTGCGCTCATGGCCAAGCGCCTGCTCATGCTCACCGACGTGGCAGGTGTTCTGGACAAAGAAGGCAGGCTCATCGAGCACTTCAACAGCGCCGACGCCGAACGCATGAAGGAAGACGGCACGCTTACCGGCGGCATGATCCCCAAGATCGACTGCTGCCTGAACGCCTTGAACAGCGGCGTGGACAAGGTGACCATCGTGGACGGACGCGTGGAGAACTGCGTCCTGCTCGAACTGCTCACCGATCAGGGTATCGGTACTGTCATCGAAAAGTAAGCGCCTGACAGCAAATGAAAAAAGAAGGCCGTCCTCACTGCGGGGCGGCTTTCTTTTTCGTATCAGTGGTGATAGACGCGGGCGTCATCGTCGTAGAGAAGCGTTCTTCCGACAACGGCCCCGGTGTTCGTGCCAAGGTTATAGCGCAGTATCTCCAGCCACTGCGTGGCGGAATCCGGCTGGGAGAATATCGTGCCGCCGCTGGTCTGCATCCGGCAGGTAAGCTGCCAGATCTCCTCTTTGCCCCTGTAGGCCTGCAGGACCACATAGTCGTGATGCAGGGTGACTTCGCGGCTCACCTGTTCGTAGCCCACGAGCACTTGGCGGGTATCGTAGAAGGTGTGCTCGGTGTAGCTTGTGCCGTGTCTGCGTTCCTTCGCATGGCCATGCGTCGTTTTGGCGACTCTCACCGTATCGTAGATGGGCCTGTCTTCATAGACGGTCTCCGTCTTCGAGGTGCTTCCGTACTTCGCGTAGATGATGCAGTCGGACGCAGACGCGGAAGGAACGGTGCGGAAGCCGCTCCAGTTCAGCGCCTGTTCACAGATGCTCAGGAAACGCTTGAATTCCAGACTGCTTCGGGAGACGTTCTTATCCTCGGGGGCAACGTAGTAGGAAAAAGCCCGGATATCCGTCTGCAAGGCAGGGTCGATAAGGGTCTCGGCCGTATAATACCTGCTCCACGAACAGCCGGAAAGGAGCAGGGCACAGAGCAGAACAAGCAGAACGCGCTTCATTCCAGACCTCCCGATCAAAAACATGGAAGAAAGGGCAGGGAAGGCTTTTCCTTCCTTGCGCCAATGTCATTTTACCCTTGGAAGGATAGCGTACACTTCGCCTGTCGTCCATCCGCGCACGCGGGCCTGCACACGGCGGGCCACGGCGCGGGGAGCGCCGCCCAGCGGCTGTTCCTCGGCAATGACGGCCAGCACTTCTTCGCGGCTGGTGCGGGCATTGCCTTCGGGCGGGCCCACCACCACGGTCACTTCGCCGAGCAGGGCGCTGAGGTCAGGGATAGCTTCGAGGCGGAAGCGCAGATATTCCTCGTGCGTCTTGGTCAGTTCCCGGGCCACGCAGACTTCGCGCGGGCCCAGCAGGGCAAAGGCGTTTTCCAGCGTTTCCTGAAGCCTGTCCTTGCGTTCGAAGAAGACCAGCGTGGCCGGGATGGCGGCAAAAGGCGCAAGCGTGGCTTCCTGATCGGAGCGCTTGCGCGGCAGGAAGCCGAAGAACACGAAGGGCTGGGGAGGGATGCCGCTCCCGGCAAGCGCCGTGACAGGGGCGCAGGGGCCGGGGATGACGGAAACGGGCAGGCCCGCTTCGCGGCAGGCGCGGATGACCACGTATCCGGGGTCGGCCATGACGGGCATACCGGCATCGGAGATGAGCGCGATGTTCTTGCCTTCGCGCAGGGCTTCAAGGACGGACTCCGCCTTTTCCTTCTCGTTATGGTCGTGATAGCTGATGAAGCGCTTTACCTGAACACCCCAGCGGGAGCAGGCAAGGGCTTCGCGCTTGGTGTCTTCGGCAAGCACGACATCGGCCTCTTCGAGGCACTGGCGGGCGCGGGGCGAGAGATCACCAGGGTTGCCAAGAGGTGTCCCGACGACCCAGAGCGTTCCGGGGGCTCTGTTCTCCATATTCGATGACATTGCGGATCAGCTCCGTTTGGTATGTCCCGGCATGGGACGTGACGCAGACGAGGTCGAAGCGGCAGGGGCGGCCCCATGCGTCGTGGGCTTCGAGCCATGCCTGTGCGGCGCGGCAGAGGCGTTCCTTCTTGGCGGGGGTAAGCGCCTCGAACGGGCGCTGCATTCCGCCTGCGGTGCGCGTCTTCACTTCGACGAAAACAAGGGTCTCCCCGTCTTCGGCTACGATATCCAGCTCGAGCTGGCGGGAGCGCCAGTTGCGGGCGAGCAGCTTCCAGCCGAGGCGGCAGAGATGGGCGGCGGCCGCTTCCTCGCCTTCGGCCCCCGTGCGGGCCTTGGCCGTGCAAGGGGGCAGGGGCTTCTGCGGGCAGGAAGCCTCCGTGCCCTTCCGGGCGGCGAGGCGGCGCAGGAAACTCAGCACAGCCAGCCCTGTTCCTGCTTCTTCTGCGGCAGTACGCCCTTGAAGTCGATGCGGTGCAGGGGGCAGGGGCCGAATTTGGCCAGGGCTTCCTTGTGCTCCTTGGTTCCGTAGCCCTTATGCCGGGCAAAGCCGTATTCCGGCCAGCGGGCATCGAGCTTCACCATAAGGTCGTCGCGGAAGGTCTTGGCAAGGATGGACGCGGCCGAAATGGCGGGGACGAGGGCGTCGCCGTCCACCACGGCTTCCTGTTCGGGGGCAGGCATGCCGAATTTGCGGAAATACATGGGCGGGATGATCTGCGTTCCGTCCACGAGCAGGCGGGCAGGCACGAGGCCTTCGGCCTTCATGCGGACGCGCATGGCGGCCACGGCGCGAGTCATAGCCATGAGCGAGGCCTGTAGGATATTGATGCGCGATATCTCGTCCATCCAGGCGAGGCCTATGCCCCAGCCCGTGGCAAGCTGGCGTATCTCGGCGGCGAGGCGGTCGCGCTCGTCGGCCTTGAGCACCTTGGAATCGTCCAGGCCCATGAGGTCGAATCCATCCGGGAAGATGACGGCGGCGGCCACCACAGGCCCGGCCAGACAGCCGCGCCCGGCTTCGTCCGCACCGGCGGTGAGGGCCTCCTGCGCAAGGGGGGCGGCAAAGAGAAGGCCCTGTTCGATGACGCTTTTCTTTCGTGTGCGAGCCATGTTCTGCCTGCTGGTAAGGGGCTGAAAAGAAAAGACCCCCTGCCGGAAGGACCGGAGGGGATCGTCGGCACTCGGAAACAGGCCCGGGCAGAGCCGGGCCGGAATCTTAGTAGCGGTTGCGGGGCTTGATGCGGGCAGCCTTGCCGCGCAGCTCGCGCAGGTAGTAGAGGCGGGAACGGCGCACGCGGCCTTCGGTCACCACTTCGATGTGGTCGATGAAGGGGGAGTGCATGGGCAGGATGCGTTCGACGCCCACGCCGTCAGAGATCTTGCGAACGGTGAAGGTGGCGCCGGTGGTGCCGCGCTGCATGCGGATCACGTTGCCCTGGAACATCTGGATACGTTCCTTTTCGCCTTCGACGATGCGGAGGTAAACTTTAACGGCATCACCGGGCTTGAAGGCGGGGATGTCCATGCGCATGTGTTCGCGTTCGATCTGCTTGATGATATCCATTTGGGACTCTCCTTGAGGAAATGGTGTTTATCCCCTGTCGCCGAGGAGCCTGTCCAGCAGGATGGCCGCGGCGGCGCGTACGGGGAGGTGATTGTATTCGTCCATCCACCGCAGAGGCGGCAGTATGGCGTCGCATCGCTCCAACACCTCAGGCGCGATGCCATGCCCGGTTCCCAGAAGGAGAAGGACGGGCCTGTCCGCAAGCTGGCGCTTCACTTCGTCGAAGGTCGTCGCCGGCCGGCGTTCCCGGTGTTTTTTATCTAGGACAGGTTGGGCACTGGTGCCGACCACGAAGGGCGGCAGGCCGCGATCGGTTGTCAACGTCTCAATCGCGCTTTCCAGAGTCTCTGCAGGCCTGACCAGTCGAAGGGCTTCGGCTCTGTCGGGATTGAACGACAGCCCCGGCCCTTCCGTCCAATGGGAGAGCAGTGTTGCCAAGAGTCTGAGCTGGTCTTTCAGCGGCGTGACCGCGAAGACCCCACTGATTCCATAGGTGCGGGAAATTCGTGCTATATCGTGAATGTCAAGGTTTGTCAAAGAGGTTGTGCCCGTTTTTCGATCTTTTAATCGAACGGGATGGTGCAGAAGCGCTATGGAGAGGTTTTTGCCCGGCCGGAAACGGGGCTGGGCGCGCAATATCTGCCTGTCCTTGTGCGTGAGCACGGCGTGGTCGAGCAGGTCGGGCCGGTGTTTGGCCGTGGCCAGCAGGGACTGTTCGCGCCGCCATTCACTGATATGGGCGTGGTTGCCGTTCTGGAGCACCTCGGGCACGCGCAGGCCTTCAAAGTCCACGGGGCGCGTGAACTGCGGGTATTCCAGAAGGCCGTTGCTGAAGCTTTCCTCGTCGCCGGATTCGTCCTTGCCCATGAAGCCGGTCTGGAGACGGGCCGTGGCCTCGATGACGGCCAGCGCCGCGGCCTCGCCGCCGTTCAGGATGGCTTCGCCCACGCAGACGGGCTCTACGGGGAGCAGGTCGAAGAGGCGTGCGTCGAAGCCTTCGTAGCGGCCGCAGATGAGCGTGAGCTCTTCTTCCTTCGCCAGTTCCCGCGCCAGTTCCTGCGTGAAGGGGCGGCCCACAGGCGTGAGCGCGATCATGCGGCCCTTCCTGCCGTTGCAGGGCGGCAGTTCACGCAGGGTGCGCACCATAGGTTCGAGCATGAGCACCATGCCGGGGCCGCCGCCGTAGGGGCGGTCGTCCACATGGTGATGTCGGTCGGTGGACTTGTCGCGCGGGTTGGCAAAGGAGAAGCTCACGATGCCGGCCTCGCGCGCTTTTTCCATGAGGCCGCTGGACAGGGGCGAGTCGAACCACTCGGGGAAGAGCGTGACAAGGTTGTAATGCATCACTGGGCCTTGGCTTTGCGGGGCTTGCCGCCGGACTTCGTGGGCTTCTTCTGCGTTTCCTGCGCTTCGAGTTCGGCGTCGGCGGCGTCATCGGCCCCGTCGTCGGGGGCTTCTCCGGCGTCGCCGCGATAGAGTTCGAGCAGGCCTTCGGGCGGGGCGATGGTCACCACTTCGGCGTCGAGGTCGATATCCAGCACGAATTCGGGCACGGCGGGCAGAAGTATCTCGTAGCCGCCTTCGGATTCCGGCGCGCGGATGACCCACATCTCCTGCCCGGCGGGGAAGTCGATATCCTCAAGTTCACCGATGACTTCGCCGTTTTCCAGCTTCACGGCAAGGCCGAGAAGGTCGCGGAGATAGGGTTCGTCCTCCTCCGCCTCGGGCAGGTGGGAAGCGTCGATGAGCAGTTCCTGGCCGCGCATCTGTTCGGCCTGCGTACGGTCGTTCACGCCTTCGATGGTGAGGATGAGCTGGTCTTTCCACAGCGACCATTCGCGGATGCGCACGGGGCGGGGGGCGAAGCGGCCGGCACGGAGCATGAGGGGCTTTTCGAGCAGTTCAGGAGACTCCGCGTAGTATTCCACGCGGATAGCGCCTTTGATGCCGTGCGGCTTCATGAGCCTGCCGAGGACGACGAGAGAAGAGGCGGCCATTATTCGAGGATTTCCAGCACGACGCGCTTCTTGGTCTTGGCGGAAACGGCGCCAAGAAGGGTACGGATGGCACGGGCGGTGCGGCCCTGCTTGCCGATGATCTTGCCCAGATCATCGCGGGAGACGGAAAGTTCGAGCACGGCGCCCTGTTCGCCCTCGGCCTCGTGCACTTCCACCTGCTCGGGGCTGTCCACAAGGGACTTGGCGATGTATTCCACAAGTTCTTTCTGCTGCATGAGCGACCTCGCAGCTTCTGCGCAGACTGGCGCAAAAGCGAAATATTTCCCTTCCGATAGCATCCCGGCCGCCGATGCGTCAACGCATGAAGGAGGCCCACGGGGCAGGCGCTTCGGAATTCCATGGTAGGCTGTGCGGGGAGCTGGCGGCAGACAGCGCAGGGCTGGCCGATGCGCATCCCCTGCCAGAAGAACGATCGGCCTTGACGGCACGGCGGCTTTCCCCTATTTTTTCTCGTGGAGATGCTTTGCAGCCGGTGCTGTGCCTGGTCTTCAAAACCAGTGGATGGCTGAGAGGTCATCGGTAGGTTCGACTCCTATGCATCTCCGCCAGCAATGCTCTCCATGAGTCCCCCGTAGGCTATGATTGTCTACGGGGGATTGTTATATCAAATAGTTATCTGTCCCTAAAGGTCTAAGCAAGTCTCAGGTCATCTATGGACGTCCCAATAAAAAGTTGGTATATTGCTTGGTATCTCGAATGGCCGGTCGAGGTGAGTCGGAATGTACCAACAGAAGGAGAGTCCATGCCGCTGACAGATACCAAGGTGCGGGCACTGTACGGAAGAGCGCAGAAAGGAGAGTCGGTTGGGAAGGAGGCCGATGGTGGAGGGTTAAACCTCCAGAGCGGCAAATACTGGCGGCTCTCCTATCGCTTCAATGGCAGGCAGAAGACTCTGGCCCTCGGGGTTTACCCTGCTGTTTCATTGAAGGCGGCGAGGTTGGCGAGGGATAAGGCTAAAGAGCTTCTTGCTCAGGGTATAGACCCCAGCGAAAAGAAAAAACAGGATAAGGAAGAGGCTTTGCGTCTTGAGCGTGAGGCCGCCTGTACGTTCGAGGCGGTAGCGCGTGAGTGGTTCGAGAAGAAGACCCGTCAGCTCACGCCATCCTATCGCAGGCAGATACTTTCGAGGCTGGAAAACCATCTCTTTCCATTTATAGCGCAAAAGCCGTTTTCCACACTAAAGCCAGCCGATATTCTGAAGGCAGTACGAGTGACTGAGGTTCGCGGCTCCATCGAGCAGGCTCACAGGCTCTGCCAGCTTGCCGGAAAGGTGTGTCGCTATGCCCGCCTTGCAGGTTACGCGGAGTTTGATATCGCATCCGGATTGACCGAAGCACTGGCTTCCATTCCGCAGGTCAAACATCGTGCTACGCTGACCGATCCGGCGCAGGTCGGCGCTCTCATGCGTGCTCTTGATGAGTATGCCGGCGATCTTTCCATAAAGTATGCCATGCGGATACTGCCCTATGTGTTTGTCCGTTCTCAGGAACTGAGAGGGGCGGAGTGGGACGAGTTTGATTTCGACAAGGAGCTTTGGAGCATACCTGCGGGACGTATGAAGATGAAGCGACCGCACGTTGTTCCGCTTTCCCGGCAGGTAGTGAAACTTCTTCAAGAGCTGAGAGAATGGACAGGGCACGGGCGACTTGTCTTCCCTTCTCCGTTCTCAGCGACGCGCTGCATATCGAATATGGGCTTGCTCAACGCTCTTCGCCGCATGGGATACGGGAAGGGAGAGATGAGCATCCACGGCTTTCGAGGTATGGCTTCCACACTGCTGAACGAGAGCGGGAAGTATCGGCATGACGTTATCGAAGCGCAGTTGGCTCATGGCGAGAAAAACGCTGTCCGCGCGGCCTATAACCACGCAGAATATCTTCCGGAACGCAGAGCCATGATGCAGGACTGGGCCGATATGCTGGATGCGATGAGAGCAGACGGAAGAGAAAATTCTGCACCGAAGGCATGATTGTCCTCGGAACGAGACGATAATACGCAAAGCGGAGAATATATGACCCAGAACCTTTCGGAGCAGACCGCGTTTTTCGAGGACAGAGGCATACGCCGCGTGTACGATGAGCAGGCGGATGTCTGGTATTTTTCCGTGGTGGATATCGTAGGGGTGCTGACGGATAGTCCAGACCCCGGCGCGTATTGGCGCAAGCTGAAACAGCGTCTTTCCAAAGAGGGCAGTGAAGTCGTGACAAATTGTCACGGGTTGAAGCTGACCGCGCAGGATGGCAAGAAAAGGCTGACCGATGTCGCCACGGCGGAGGGGATACTCCGCATCGTCCAGAGCATACCCAGCCCGAAGGCCGAGCCCGTCAAACAGTGGCTGGCCAGAGTCGGCTATGAGCGTATGCGGGAGCTGGCAGACCCGGCGCGGGCCATAGACCGGGCGCGGGAACTCTACAAACAGCATGGACGTTCCGACAAGTGGATAGAGCGGCGTATGTCCGGGCAGGAGACGCGGAACAAGCTCACCGACTACTGGAAGGAACACGACATCAAGGAAGGGCAGGAATACGCCATTCTGACCAATATCATCCATCAGGAGTGGTCGGGCGTTTCCGTGCGGAAGCACAAGGAGATGAAGGGGCTCACCTCCCAGAATCTGCGTGACCACATGAGTGAGGCGGAACTGCTTTTCACGGCGCTGGCAGAACTCTCCACGCGGCAGATAGCCGAAAGCGAGGAGGCCACAGGCATGGAGGAAAACGTGTCGGCGGCAGTGCAGGGCGGGAGCATTGCCCGAAACGCACGGCAGGAGCTCGAAAGCCGGACGGGGCAGAAGGTGGTGACGGGAGAGAACTTCCTGCCGCCGCAGAAGAAGCTGAGATGAGCCGAATTTCTCCGGCTAGGCGTGGAAGTAGCTAGCCTTGCCGAAAAGCGGATTCCCTTGCCGCCTGCCGGAGATCCAAAAGAGAAACAGCATCCGCGGGAGTGCTGAAATGGCCAAGAAGAGACGTGTCAAACCTTGGATGATTCCGGAGCTACGCGAAAGACTCAGCCAGCCGGAAGAGTTTGTGAAAACTACCGGACGGCTTATATCCATTACGGAATTGAAAAAGCGTTGGCCAGGAGCTACAGACAGAGATATCCTCTATGAAGAGGAAACGGGGCGACTCCAAACTTTTTGGCGTGAAAAGTCAGTTCGTCTTCCTTCTGGAGAGGTCGAAATATGGCTGGAGCGAGGAGAGCTGAGTTTCGAGTATGAGGGCGATGAGAGAGTTATCGAAGACACAAAAGGTTTATTCTTCGAGGAAAATATTATCGCAATCGAAAAAGAACGGCCGGACTTTTTTTATACACTTGTGACTGAAGAAGAGGAAACTCCTCGTCGAGATATTCCGCTAGAGGAAATCAGGAAAGAACTAGGACTCAGCAAATATCAATTCTTAGACTTTGTTCTAAATACGGATCAGGGCCGTCTGATAACTTCTGGAGAGCAAGAGATACGAGATTACATAGAAGATGAAGATTATCAGGGGGCAGCCCATGTTCCGTTCTTTTCCATTGGAGCTTTAGATTGGCTCACAGTTGAGCCCGAAGATTACGCATCGTGGAAAAAACACGTTTACGATAAGGGCAAGATTGAAAATTTCTTGACGCCTGCGGATAAAGATACGTCAGACGTGGTGGAGTACGCATTACTGAGAGCTGCGCATCTTCAGATGGATTTTCATGCAGAGAGAGAAAAAAATGTCGCTCTCGAAGAAGAGCTGAAGATGGCACGACAGGAGATACAAGACCTGAAAGAACGTCTAAGTTCGAATCGCTCAGAACTGCTTCCAACGAATATTCGTACAGTCATTCGACTTCTTGAAGAAGGGAAAACCGATGAGGAGATCGCAATTGCCCTATGGAGAAAGAGGAGTGGAATGAGCCAGGCACAGGTGAAGGCTTTGTTGTGGAGGGGAGTAGAATTCCCTGCTGAACAAAGCTTGAAAAATGGAATGAAGGAGCTTTTTCCTCCCAATGAGTAAAAAAGTACGCCTCGGTACGGTTGAAGTACGCTAGACAAGTACGCCAGAAATACGCGTATCCTCCTTGGAAAGTCTCAGAAGGACTCTGAGAGTCTAAGGAGGATTTTTTATGCATCAGATTACTCGTTCCAGCCGGGTACGCGCTGCCGAAGTAGCCATTATTCTAGGAATAGGAAAAAGTACGGTATGGCGCTGGGTGAAGGAGCGGCCCGACTTTCCTCAGCCCCGCAGGGAGGGCAATCGCTACACGTTCTGGCTTCGCTCCGAAGTGGAAGCCTATGCCACGGGAAGCAGTCAGGAACAGGAGGCGGCCTGTGGTGTATAAAAAAAGCGCTCCCTTCGGGCTGGCGGGCCTTCCGGGAGCAGAAGAGAATGGAAACAGAAACGATTTTACCCAGACTTTTCCCAAAACACAACTCAAGAATGGAGTCCGCAAGGGAACCTGTCTTCAGTGCGATCGTCTGAGCCATAACGCAGACTGTGCCGGATTCTGCACGGTTCTCAGCGCATCTCGCAGTTTCCTTTTTATCCTGCTTCCCTGTTCCTGCGGCGGATTTGTGTCGCGTCATCATGAGGAGGTGCCTGCATGAGCACTTCCGTCTTGACTTTCGCGCTTCGTTCGCTGATTCTGAGTTTCCCTAAAACCGTTCGAGGCGTAGCAATCGCCGTTTCACCGTCCCCAACGGTGAAGAAAGTATTGCCTGCACATTCTGCGAACTTTCGCGCTCCTAGTGGTATTGTATCCATTGGGTGGCGTGTCTCTATTGGCAGACCTGCAACGTCCGGTACCCGTGAGGGCCCGGCAGTCTCGAACGGACTGGGGAGCGTTGTATGGTCTGCCTCTTTTTTTAATCCCAAACCGTTCGAGGTTCCCATGTCCGAAATCCGTCTTTCCCACGGCGATACGGCTCACCCTGATTCCCTTCCCCGCTGTCTGTGCCATTCGAGTCAGACCGAAGCCCTTGAGGAAGCACGAGCACTGGCATTCTTTCTTCAACTCGCAGCTAG
>JAFQTU010000070.1 GCA_017408905.1 Mailhella sp.
AAAAACGCGGGCCCTGCGCCCCATAACGCCGATAAGGAGTAAGATATGTCTAACTGTGAAGCCCGCACCGAACTTGCCGCCAAGGTTGCCGAAGCCCTCAAGGAAAAGAAGCCCGTCATGCTGGCCTCGCTGGCCGCACAGTTCGGTGTGACCGAAAAGGATATCGCCGAAGCCATGCCCGAAGATATGGCCAAGGTCATCGGCGGCGAGCATTTTGAAAAGGTCTGGGAAGCTCTCACCGCATGGGAAAAGGCCACCTTCATCGTCCAGCACGGCGGGCACGTCATCGAGATCAAGACCCGCATCGCCGCCGGTAAATTCGGTCACGGCTACTACAACATCATGGGCAAGGAAGCTGTGGGCGGGCATCTCAAGGCCGACGCCATCGCACATATCGGCTTCCTCTCCATGCCTTTCATGGGGCTGGAAAGCCACTCCGTGCAGTTCTTCGATGCTGACGGTCATGTGGCCTTCTCCATCTATGCCGGACGCGGCGACGATAAGAAGATCCTGCCCGAAATCCGCGAAAGCTTTTTTGCTATCAAAGCCTCGTTTTAATCTCAGCCGCATCAGAAGGAAACTTTTATGAAAACTCTCGTCGTCTACTCTTCTCTTACCGGCAACACGAAAATGGTGGCTGAAGCCATCGCCGAAGCTATGCCTGACTGCGACATCTTCTCCGTGCAGGAAGCCCCTGCCTCCGTGGAAGGCTACGATCTCGTGGCCGTGGGCTACTGGGTGGACAAGGGAATGCCCGACAGCCGCTGTAAGGCGTGGCTCGAAGGCCTGAAAGACGCCCGCATCGCTTTCTTCGGCACGCTGGGAGCCTATCCCGATTCCGACCATGCCCGCGAATGCAAGGAAAAGGCCGCCGCCCTCGTGCTGGAACCTGAACGCGGCAACAGTGTTCTCGGCTCGTGGCTGTGCATGGGCAAGATCGACCCCAAGGTGCTTGAAATCATGGCAAAGATGGCCCAGAACGTGCATCCCATGACGCCTGAACGCAAGGCCCGTATCGAAGAAGCGGCCAAGCATCCCAACGCGGAAGATTGCAAGGCCGCTCAGGACTTCATCCGCGGCGTGCTGGCCTCTCTGGCGAACTAAGGACGGTGCCGGAATGGATATGCTGAACGTGGCGGCCATCTACAAGGCCATCGGCCCGGCAGGATGCGCCCTTGTGCTGGCGGCCTGCGCGGCTGTGTACTTCGCTCTCAAGAACTACATCTACCTCTATATCGTGTGGCGCGACTTCCGCCGTGCCTACCCCGACATAGAAAAGGGCGGCTTCGGCGAAGAATGCATGGAGTGCACCGGGGACAATCCGCTGGCCTGCATCGTGCGCGACGTGGTGCATACCCATGCCGGCCATTCCGAAGACATCCGCGCCGAAGTGGCCTACCTGTTCCACCGCAATTTCGAGCAGGTCACGCGCGAGATCTGCTACCTGCGGCTCATTTCCGTGATGTCGCCCATGCTGGGTCTGCTGGGTACCATCTTCGGCATGGTCACGGTTTTCCAGACTATTGGCGAGAGTGCCGCCCCAGATGCCGCCATGCTGGCCACCGGCATCTGGGAAGCGCTCATCACCACCATCATGGGCCTGTGCGTGGCTATCCCCTCGCTCATGGTCTATTATTTCCTCATCCTGCGCTTCAAGGGCTTCCACATCGAAGCCGTAGAGCACAGCTACCGCGCACTCGACCGTGTTCGCAAACTCAAGGCCAGAGGCGGCTGTCATGAAGAACATGTTTGATCTGGACGAAGAACCCAGCGTGGATCTGACACCGCTCATCGACGTTATCTTCATGCTGCTGATATTCTTCATCATGACTACCACCTTCAGCCGCCCGGTGCTGGACATCATCCTGCCCGCGTCCGAAACGGCCGAACCCGGCAGGCAGAGGCAGGAACAGGTCGTATCCATCAAAGCCGACGGCTCCCTGCACTACGAGGGCCGCCAGATAGACAAGGCCGAACTGCCCGCCATCCTCGAAGAACGCCCCGAGGCCGTGCTCAATCTGCATGTGGACCAGAAAGCGCCCTTCGATGCCTTCGTGAGCGTGGTGGACGTGGCCAAAGCCAAAAAGGGAGAACGCTTTGTCATCAGCACCCAGCCTGCCGAACAACGCTGACCTCTTCAATTCACCCTGGCATGAGCAGTGGAGCGACCAGTGGAGGGTCTATGGCGAACAGGCTCGCAGACGCAGCCGAAATTGTGCCGCGCTGGGCATGTTCGGCCTGTTCTCTGCCATGCTGGCGCTGTGCGCGTTCCAACCGCAGAAGAGCATCAGCCTGCCCGCCATGGAGCGGCGTGTCGTTATGGTGATGGAACAGCTTCCGCCTCCTCCTGTACCGAAGGTAAAGGAACCGGAGCTGAAAAAGATAGTGGCCGAGGATTCGGACTTCCTCATCCCCGAAGAACCCAAGCTGGAGCCGAAACCTGAACCCGTGGTGGAAAAGCCCAAGCCTGTTCCCCCTCCTCCGCCGGTAAAGGAAAAGCCGAAGCCCAAACCGAAGCCTAAGCCCAAAGTAAAGCCCGCGCCCAAGCCGGAGCCGGTCAAAAAAGCCGTAGAAGAGGTGAAGGGCGTGGAAAACGCCGCTCCGACTGCCGTTCCTGCCGCCGTGGGCAACGCCAGAGCCGAAGCCAGCCGCGAAAGCGCCGTGCTTGCCGCCATACTTCAGACGCTGGAAAAGCATAAACGCTATCCCCGCGCGGGGCGAAGAAGCGGAGCCGAAGGAACCTGCGGACTCATGGTGCGCATCGGGCCAGACGGCAAGGTCGTTTCCGCCGAAGTACAGGAAAAGTCCGGGAAAAGCGTGCTTGATGCCGCAGCCTCCCGCCTTGGTGAAAAACTGGTGGGCCTGTACGTTGGTTCGGCTGGCGCGCTCAACGTGCTGGTCCCCGTGCATTACCAGCTGACAGACAGATAACATTTAACATTCAGGAGGAGGCTTCCCCCCGGCCATCCTCAACATAAGAAAGCCGCTTCCCGATACGTTCAGGAGGCGGCCTTCTTTTTGGCGTTCTATGTTCGGAATGTTCAGGTTCAGCGGTACTTGCGGTTCAGTTCTCGAGTTTCTTCCTTAGCGTCGAGGCGGCCCATGTCGCTCCATGCCTGTTCCATTCTCTTGAGGAGCTTGGATTTCTGTGCCTCGTATGCTTCCTGCCAGGTATCGCATATTTCCTGCGAACGCATGAAGAGCACGAACTGCCCGAGGCGGCGTATCACTTCCGGCGGCGTGACGTGCTCCATCTCACAGGCCACGGCGTCCGCCTGCGCCTCGTCAAGGTGCAGGACGTGCAGGAAGAATTCACGGAAGATGGCGTGCCGGTGCATGAGGTCACGCCCGATGCGGCGGCCTTCTTCTGTCAAATGGATGAAGCTGTACGGTTCGTATTCCACAAGGCCGAGGGATTTCAGCGTCTTCAGGGTGCTGGTCACGGTACAGCGGCTCACGCCGGCGATTTCGGCTATAGACTTGGCCCGGGCCGCACCTTCCCGGGCTTCTTCCTTAAAGATGATCTCAACGTAGTTTTCGAGAACAGGGGAAAGTTTCTTCTCCTGTCCGTCACGTTCTGAGGTAATGAGGGCTTCCGTCATACGGCCTCCGTTATTTCATGCAGTTTGACGTTTTACGAGGCCGTATTCAAGCCATTTTTTGCTTTTGAAAAGAACCGCAGCCCAGCAGAAGGCCGCGATCTGCGAAGCCAGCATGGCCGCATACACGCCTTCTGCGCCCCAGTCCAGTGCAAGGCCCAGGGCCCACGCCAGCGGGATGTTCACCAGCCAGCAGGTCACAGCACCTATGCGGCAGGAAAGAATGGTCGCTCCCGCACCGGAAAACAGGCCGTTGAGTATGCCCGTCATGCCTGCAAGCGGCCCGCCGAGGCAGGCGAACACGAGATAGAGCGAAGCCTGTTCCAGAACGGCGGCATCGGTCGAAAAGAAGGCGGAGGCAGGTTCGCGCAGGAGCCAGAGCAGAACGGACGGCGCAACAAGCCCCAGCCCGGTAAGCAGGGCCAGTCTGCGCCCGAAAGCGTACAGGCCGTCGCGCTGGCCCGCCCCCAGCATGTAGCCGCTGAAGATGACCATGGACATATTCAGCGCCCCCAGCGGGAACATGAGTATGGAGTGGACGCGACTGCCCACACTCATCCCGGCAAGTACGCTTGTGCTGTTTTCTGGAAGCATACCGATGATGGCAAGCGTAACGAGGCCACCTGTCTGAGCGATGATGTTCCCTGCGGCGGCTGGCATCCCTACCTTAAAAAGATAGGGCATAGCGCGGCGGTTCCAGCGCCACGGAGCAAAAGAGGAGCGGCCGAGCA
>JAFQTU010000071.1 GCA_017408905.1 Mailhella sp.
CGCTGTGGTCGGCGCTACCCAGAACGCCGCTGGCGAACCCATCAACGCCATGTTCTTCTGGATGACCGGTATCCTGTCCTCCTTCCTCGACAACGCTCCCACCTACCTCGTGTTCTTCAACACCGCCGGTGGCGACGCTGCCTACCTGATGACCAAGGGTGCCGCCACTCTGGCCGCCATCTCCGCCGGTGCCGTGTTCATGGGCGCTGTTACCTACATCGGTAACGCCCCCAACTTCATGGTGAAGGCTATCGCTGAAGAACAGGGCGTCAAGATGCCCAGCTTCTTCGGCTACATGGCCTGGTCCGTGGGCTTCCTGTACCCCATCTTCATCCTGCTCACCGTCCTGTACTTCATCTAATGTCAGTACGGTCAGCCTAGGCTGATACACTGAAGGCCCTGTTCCTTTTCGGGAGCAGGGCCTTTTCTTGGTTAATCGAAAACCACCAGTCTGGCTGGCGGTTCAGTCAAGCGTACAGCTATGAGTATGGTAGAGAGCGCCTTTTGATTTGCCAAGAAAGACGTGCGGTCTGGAGCTGCGCGTAAAGCATGTCAAAAGGAGGTCAGCATGGGTGACGCAAAGAGTGCAGCCCATACGAGGCGGAACGGCAAATCCCCCGTTGTCTCTGAGACCTCTCCCCCAAAACAAGGGCAAACGGCTTTCGGGCCGTCCCTTCCGGCGCAGCCGGAATGACTTCCTCATCTGGGTTCCCTGCCGAACACGAAAGGCCGCGCCCCCTCACGCAGAGGGGAGCACGGCCTTTTTCGTTATGCAGGCACACGGCTATCTGCCGTTTTTCAGGTCTTCGAAGAACACGTACTGGTCCTTGCCCCGGCGTTTGGCTTCGTAGAGGGCTTTGTCGGCGCTGGCGATGAGTTCCTTGATGTCGCGGCCGTCGGCGGGGAAGGTGGCGATGCCGATGCTGGCCGTTACCGCGCTGAACACGCCGTCCAGCGTATGGGGGTGGCGCAGAAGGCCCTGCAGGGTCTGCATACGCTGTTCGATTATCTCCCTGTCCGCAAGACGGGGCGCGTACACGAGGAATTCGTCGCCCCCGTAGCGGCTGAGGATATCGTCCTTGCGGAAGGAAAGGCGTATGCGCTTGGCCGTGTTCTTCAGCACTTTGTCGCCCATGAGGTGGCCGAAGGTGTCGTTCACCTGCTTGAAGCCGTCGAGGTCTATGATGAACAGCGTGCCTTTTTCATGCGTGCTGAAAGCCTCCTTGACCTCCACGTCGAACTGAGTTCGGTTCAGGAAGCTCGTCAGGGAGTCTTCTTGGGCCTGCTTTTTCCAGTGTTTGATGTCTTCGTTGCGAGTTCCATCATCATCATAACGGGAAAGAGGGATCAGCGTGACGAGGAAGGCGGGGATGCTGTTGTCCCAGAGCACTTCGCGCGCGGTGAGGCGCACCGAACAGCCGAAGACGTCGGAACGCGTGGTGCTCGCCGAAGCCTTGTCGCGGCTGGCCATCATGAGGGGGCAGCTGGAACAGTGGCTCGTCCAGAGCTCATGGCAGAGCATGCCTTCCGCGATGTGGGGCGTCATTTCCTTCATGATGTCGTTGAAGAACAGGAGCTCGTGGTTCTGCTTCTTGATGACGCACAGTCCCACGCCCGGGAGGAGGGAGAGGAGTTCCTTGTCCACCGAGCCGCTCAGAGCTTCCGTATGGTGGGGCGAATCGCTCAGGTAGCAGACGAAGCCCGTGCTGAGAATCTTGCAGATCTTCTCCTTGGAATAGGCGTAGCTTTCGAAGGCTTCCACCTTCAGCGGCTTGGAGTAGAAGTAGCCCTGCGCGGTGGAGCAGTCCGTACTGAGCAGGAATTCCAGCGTGCTCTGGTTTTCCACGCCTTCGGCTACGCAGACCAGGCCGAGGGCGGAAGAGAGCTGGGTGATGGAGCGGATGACGGCCTTGCTCTGCGCGGAGAGTTCTTCTTCGGTGAAGAAGGAGCGGTCGAGCTTCACCGTGTCTATCCTGGCGCGGCGCAGGAGCGAGAGCGAGGAGTAGCCGGTGCCGAAGTCGTCGATGGCGCAGCGCAGGCCGTGCGAGCGTATGGTGGAGAAGAGCTGGGAAATGGCTTCCTCGTTCTCCACGAAGATGTTCTCCGTGAGCTCCAGCTCTATCCAGTGCGGGTCAACGTCGTACTCGTTCAGGATATTCAGGTAGTCGGTAAGGAAGTCCGCGTTGGCAAGCTGTGTGCGGGAAAGGTTGACGGCTATGGGCACTATCTCGCGGCCTTCCCTGTCCCAGCGGGAGAGGATGCGGCAGACCTGCCGGAACACCCACAGGTCGAGCCGGCCCACGCGGCCGTTGCTTTCCAGCACGGGCAGGAACGCGCCCGGGGCAAGGAAGCCGAGTTCGGGGTGGTTCCAGCGCACGAGGGCTTCCGCGCCGGAAACCATGTTCGTGCGTATGTTCACCTTGGGCTGGAGCCATACCTCGAAGTCGCCGTTTTCCAGCGACTGGCCGAAGGAGTTGAGTATGTCCGCGTCCCTTCTCTGCTGTTCCTTCACGGATTCGTCGTAGAACTGGATGGAGGGATAGGGCGGCTGCTTGCATATTTCGCGGGCGAGGTTCGCATGGTCGAGCATGATGTAGTCCGGCAGCATCCAGTCGTCTATCACATACACGCCGGCGGAAAGGCCCTGCTTATGCGTGAGGCCGAGCTCATGCTTGCGCCGCATGATTTCTGCCATGAGTGTTTCGAGCCGTTCCTGCGTGCCTGCCTCGTCGCTGTGGCGCAGGAGCATGAGGAAGGTGTCGGCGGTATGGTGGGCGCATAGTTCGCCCGGGCCGAGGTTAGCTGTGATGACGCTGTAGATGAGGCGCAGGAGTTCGTTGGCCTTGTCTATGCCGTATTCTTCGTTGATGAGCTTGAACTTGTTGATGTCCATGGAAACAAGGGCGTAGCCGTCCTTGCTTTCCGAGAGAGTGCACCTCAGCTTGTTCCGGAAGCTCCGGGAGTTGTCGCCGCCGGTGAGGGGGGCTGTGAGCTCGATGTTGCGTATTTTCCTCTGGTAGAGGCGCTGGAGGATGTAGATGTCCGCCAGGAGCAGCATGGTGCCCACGAAGGTGGCAAGGTGCATGAGCAGGTTCTGCCAGCGCAGGGAGGGCAGGCCGCCCATGAGCAGATCCACCGGGGCCGCGTACAGAATGCTGATGCCGAATACCTTCGTGGTGTTCTGCGCGGCGAGCCATTCATGACCATGCGGGTCTCTGAAACGCCAGAGGCCGTTTTTGTCGATGCGGTAATCCGGCCCGAAGACGGAAGCGACCAATGTTTTGTCCTTGCTTATGAAGGAGGCATGGTCGTGGGGGTGGGGGAGGTCAGTATTCCAGTTTTTAACAAGGATGTCGCTCTGGTAGTCGACAAGCATGGTCACGCCCGTATCGCCGAACACGTCGATATCGAGGAGCTGTTCCGCCATTTCGCTGCCACGCACCACCAGAAGCACGCCTTCCAGCTCTTTGTCGTTGAGCACAGGCACGGCATAGGTGATACACGTCTCCTTGGAAGACTGCCCCATGACGATGCGCTTTTCCGTGGCCGCACGTTCGATGAGCTGCCGTTCTCTGCCCGAGAGGGTGGAGAAGTCATCCTGGGCTATGCCGCCTTCGTACTTCAGCAGGCGCACTTCCGAATAGTTCCACGGCTTCTTATAGCCCTCGATGAGGCTGTCGAGCTCTTCGTCCGGCACGCCTTGGGCGAGCTTGTCGCTGATGTCTTCCGCTACTTTGCCGAGAACCTGGCGCACGGCTGTGATGCGGACGTTGATGACGTTGGAGGCCAGCTGGGCCGCCTCGGTGGCATAGACGTCCGTCCTCTCGACGATGGCGGAGTTCAGGTTGAAGGCCACGATAAGGGACGCCACCTGCAGGATGAGGATGACGGCTACGATGACATAACGGAGGAATTGTGAGGTGGGGGAAAGAACTTTAGGCATGGCTGTATCCTTAGTTTGAGAAAAAAGTTAGCACTTTCTGGGCAAAACACAATCTTTGAGGGAGGCCCGCCGCGCAGGCCCACAAGATTTCGCAACATTCTGAAAGTCTATGTATCTTGACCTGTTCGGGCATGGATGCGAAAACATAGTCGTAAAGCCATAACCCTGCAGCAAAGGAAGGAACCATGAAGGACCACAGCGAATCTCCCCGTTCCGATGCCCCTTCCACGGCGCGCCGCTCCGTGCTGGCCGGTCTGGCGGCCCTTGGCGTGGTGTACTCCATGCCCGGCCTGTTCCAGGTCAACGAAGCTATGGCAGAGCCCGCGCGCAGGCCGGGCCCGCACGGCCCCGGGCATTCCAGAAGAAGCCGCCGCTCCAGAAGGAGCGGGCCGTCGAGGGACAAGCGCCGCTCCCGCCCCAGCCGCCGTTCGCGCCCGAGCAGGCGTTCCCGTCCGAGCAGGCGCGGCCCCAGCAGGCCTTCCCGCCGTTCGCGTGCCTCGCGGATGGACCGTTTTGCGCCCCGTCGGCCTATCTGATCGCTTCCCAAGGAGAAAGAGATGTCTGGAACGCTGACCTCTGCCATGCCTCAAGCGGGAGTTCAGCTCGTTTTCAAGGGCCTGCCCGAAGCACCGCTTCTGGCGGGCTCTTCGCATATCGTCCAGCTTCTGGAGAAGCATTTCCAGCGCTGGCCCTTTGAGCTGACGCCTGCCGGAGAAGAGCGGCCTGCTTTTGCCGTCAGAAAGGTGCGGCGCGGCTTTCAGGTCTCCTCCCGGGAGGGAGGGGCCGAACTGTTCGAGACGGCCGCCGAGATGCTCTGCGATCTGGGCATCGACCTTGCGGAGGCCGCTGTCCGCCGCCGTGCCGGGATGCAGTGCCTGCACTGTGCCGCCGTGGCGCTTCCCTGCGGGGGAGAGGAGAAGCTTGCCGTTTTCCCCAACGTGAACAAGGCGGGGAAGAGCCTGCTGGCCGCCTGCTTCCTGCGGCATGGGGCGCGGCTTTTTGCGGACGACCTTCTTGCCGTGACGGAAGGCGGGCATGGCATGGCCTTCGGGCTTCCGCCGCGTCTGCGCCTTCCCCTGCCGGATTCGGTTCCGCACCTTGCGGCGGCCATGCGCGAAACGCCCGGCTATGGCGATGGGCGGTATCATTTCCTCTATGCCGGAGAAAGCCTTGCCGGGTTCGGGGAAGCCCTGCCTGTCGGCGCGATAATCCTGCCGCGGCGGCGTGAGGAGAAGGGGGCGCTCCCGGAACTGCACAGGCTTTCGGCGTCCAGCGCCTTTCAGTGCCTGACGTATCAGTTCCAGATGAGGGACGGGCAGGCGCAGGCCGTGCTCGAGCTGGCGCGCCGCCTGTGCGAGCGCCTTCCCCTTTGGATATTGGACTATGATTCGCCGGAAGAGGCGGCTTCGCTGGTCGTGCAGGAAGCGCCGAGGCTTTTTTCAGCGGCTTCGCCGGGCGAAGAGGATGCGGGCCTTGCCGTGGATTTTCTGGCGGAAAGCGACAGGCTTTCGTGCGCAAGGGCTGCCCGGGGCAGAGCCTTCCCGTCTGAAAGGAACCTGCGCTGGCATCGTACCCCGGGAGTCCGTATCTATGAGAACGGCGCGTTCGCCTATCTCATTCCGAAAGAGCAGAGCAGTATCTTCGGCGTTGACGGCATCGGGCGCGCGGTGTTTGCCTTGCTTGCAGAACCGCTGAGTATCGCGGAAGCCGCCGGACTTCTGGCGGAGGTCTTTCCTCAGACTGGACGAGCCCGCCTCGAGGCAGATCTGTCTCACTTCTTTCGAACGCTTTTCGAGCAAGGCCTCATCGTTCGAGCGCCTCGCTGAGATTCACGCATCCTTTTTCTGCTTGGACGGCGAGACCAGCACCTTGTCGATCCTGTTGCCGTCCATATCCACTATCTCAAAGCACCAGCCCGCGTATTCCATGACATCGCCTTCGGAAGGGATGCGGCCGGAAAGGTACATGAGCATGCCGCTTAGGATGGAGTAGTGCCCCTCGTCCTCTTCCGGCAGGCGGCGCAGGCCGAGCAGGTCTTTCAGCTCGAGGATGGGGATGCTTCCGTCCATGAGCCAGCTTCCGTCTTCGCGCTGGATGGCCCATGCATCGTCGTGGGGCACGTTCATCTGGCCGGTGAGTATTTCCAGCATATCGCGCAGGGTAACAATGCCCTGAAGCGTGCCGTATTCGTCCACGATGAAGGCGATGTGCATCCCCTTTTCCTGAAAGAGCTTCAGCAGGGCCAGACTGCTGAGAGTCTCAGGGACGAAGATGGGCTGGTGGCACAGTGTTTCCAAGTCGCGGGCGAAGGCTTCCTGCTCGGGCATAGCTCCGGTGAAGCTGAGGAGGGCCTGCCTGTTGCGCACCACGCCGAACAGGTTTTTCAGGCCGCCATTGCAGACCGGGAGCCATGAATGTTCGCATTCGCGGAGAACGGCAAGGTTCTCTTCCGGGCTGAGGGCGATGTCGAGGAAGCGTATGTCGGCCCGGGGAACCATGATGGAGCTTGCCTGCCTGTCGTCGAGGCGGAAGACGTTCTTCAGCATTTCCCGCTGTTTATGCTCGATAGCGCCCGTTTGCGAGCCCTCGTCTATCATGGCCTGTATCTCTTCTTCCGTCACGCTCTGTTCCGCGTCGTTCCTCACGCCGAGGAGGCGGAGCATAAGGCTGGTGGAAAACGAGAGCAGGGCGACGAAGGGGCGGCTCAGAAGGGCGAGGGCATTCATCGGCCGGGCCACGAGGCAGGCCGTTTTTTCGGGGGCAAGCTGGCCAAGGCGCTTGGGAACGAGCTCGCCGATGACAATGGAAAGGTAGGTGACGCTGGTCACGACAAGGACGGTAGAGACCGTGCCTGCCGTGGAAGGGGAAAGCGCGAAGGTGTTCTGGAGCCACAGCCCCAGAGGGCTGGCAAGGGCCGTTTCACCAACGATGCCGCTGAAGAGCCCGATGGAGGTGATGCCTATCTGTATGGCGGAAAGGAAGCGGGCCGGGTCTTCACCAAGGCGGATGGCGGCCATAGCGCGCTTGTCGCCTTCTGCGGCGAGGGTGGCAAGGCGCGCTTTGCGTGCCGAAACAAGGGCCATTTCCGAAAGGGCGAAAATGCCGTTCAGAAGAATGAGAAAGAAGAGCAGGGCTATTTCCATCCTGTCAAAATAGTTCAGGAAAATTATAGATGTCAATGATATGGCGTTTTCGATGCATTTCGTATGCAGAAGTCAGGGCGCTGCGCCGCCTTTTTTGAATCACGAAAAGGGAAGCGCCGAAGTTTTTTCCGAGAAGGGGGCTATGAGGGGCGGGATACAGTGGGGATGCATTGGCGTTGCGTTGTTGTTCACCTGCGCTAGTTCAGTTTTTCACGGCGTTTACGGATAAAGTTTTTTATAGCCATGTACGGAAAATTAGGTTATCGTTCGCCAAATATTTTTGAGTCGTACGTGGGGGAGCAATGGAAGCCGCAGACAGCCGCCCGAAAATACTGCATGAAGTTCTCGGCATGGAGTTTTTGCCTTCAGAACCCGGAATAGTCCGTTCCCGGCTGGAGGTGACGCCTGCCGTCTGCCAGCGCTTCGGCTTTCTGAGCGGCGGAGCTTCCCTTGCGCTTGCCGAAACTATGGCCGGGCGCGGCTCGCTGGAGCTTTGCGCCGAGGGCGATATCCCGCTGGGCGTGCAGGTGAGCGCCAACCATATGCGCGCCGTGCCGCAGGGCGGCGTGGTTTTCGGGGAAGGGCGCATCCTTTCCCGAACCGGCACGCTCCACGTTTGGAACATCGACATCACCGACGAGGAGGGAAGGCTCGTTTCTTCCGCCCGGGTGACGAACTGCATAAAGAAAAGGAAAATGGCATGAGCGAACGCAAGTGGACCACTATCCGCGAATATCAGGACATCCTGTTCGAATTCTATAACGGCATCGCCAAGATAACCATCAACCGCCCGCGCTGGCGCAATGCCTTCACGCCGCGCACCGTGGCTGAAATGAGCGACGCCTTCCACTACTGCCGCGAATCTCAGGATATCCGCGTGGTGGCGCTTACCGGCGCTGGCGACATGGCCTTCTGCGCCGGCGGCGACATGAACGTGAAGGGCCACGGCGGCTACGTGGGCAGCGACGGTGTTCCGCGCCTCAACGTGCTGGACGTGCAGAAGCAGATACGCTCCCTGCCCAAGCCTGTCATCGCCATGGTGAACGGCTTTGCCATCGGCGGCGGCCATGTGCTCCATGTGATGTGCGACCTTACCATCGCTTCCGAAAACGCCCGCTTCGGCCAGACCGGCCCGCGCGTGGGCAGCTTCGACGCAGGCTTCGGCTCTTCCTACCTTGCCCGCGTGGTCGGCCAGAAGAAGGCCCGCGAGATATGGTTCCTCTGCCGCCAGTACGATGCGCAGGAAGCGCTCGACATGGGCCTTGTGAACAAGGTCGTGCCTCTGGAACGCCTTGAGGACGAGATGGTGGAATGGGCCGAGACCATGATGCTGCACAGCCCCCTTGCCCTGCGCATGATCAAGGCCGGGCTCAACGCCGAACTCGACGGTCAGGCCGGTATCCAGGAGCTGGCTGGCGATGCCACCCTGCTGTATTACCTTACGGAAGAAGCGCAGGAAGGCGGCCGCGCCTTCCTTGAGAAGCGCCGCCCCGACTTCAGCAAGAATCCCCTGTTCCCTTGAGCCTTATGAAAAAAACGATCCTAGTGGAAGGCAGGGAATACGGCCCTGCCGAGGTCGGTGAACTGCGCGGCCGCAATGACGCGCTTGACGATCTGGCGGACTTCCTCGACGAATGGTTTTCCGAAAGCCCCACCGTGCAGGTGCAGACTTCCGGCTCTACCGGTGTGCCCAAGGTCATGCAGGTGGAAAAGGCGCGCATGGAAGCCAGCGCGCGTATGACGTGTTCCTTCCTCGGGCTCAAGGCCGGGGACAGGGCGCTCCTGTGTATGCCGCTCAAGTATATCGGCGCGAAGATGGTGGTCGTGCGTTCCATACTCTGGGGGCTGGACCTGTACTGCGTGCAGGCATCCTCGCATCCTCTGCGCACGCTGGGCTTTGCGCCTGACTTCCTTGCCATGACTCCGGCACAGGTCTATTCCTCGCTGGAAAGCGAAGACGAGGCCGCCCTGCTGGAAGCTACCGGGCATAACATCATCGGCGGCGGGGCTATCGACGCCAGGCTCGGGGCGCGCCTGCGCGCCTTCCCGAACCATGTCTGGTCCACCTACGGCATGACGGAAACGCTTTCCCATATCGCCCTGCGCCGCCTGAACGGGCCCGAAGCCTCGGACTGGTATTCCCCGTTCGAGGGCGTGGCCCTGCGCCTTACGAAAGAAGGGGCTCTGGCCATCCATGCGCCCGCCGTCTGCGCGGAAGAGCTTGTCACCAACGATATCGCCGAACTGCATGAAGACGGGCGCTTCCGTATCCTCGGGCGCAAGGACAATGTCATCAACAGCGGCGGCGTGAAGATCCAGATAGAAGCCGTGGAAGCCCAGCTCCTTCCGCTGATGCCCTGCGCCTTCCAGATAACGGCGGGCCCTGATGCCCATTATGGCGAAGTCGTGGTGATGCTGGCGGAAGGAGAAGAACGCGGGCAGGGCTTTGAAGAGGCCTTTGCCTCGCTCCACGCCTATTCACGGCCCAAGCACGTCTTTTTCGTGCCCGAACTGCCCCGCACCGGCTCCGGCAAGCCGGACAGGGCCACTGCCAGGGCTATCGCCAAGGAACGTATGGAGAACATGGATGTCTGAAAATTGTTTCATGGGGAATGAGCGCCCTGTACGCTGGACAGGCTACGCGGCGCTCATTGTAGTCGTGCTCTTTTTTTCCGGCGCGTTCTCGGAATGCACGGGCCTTCTAAGCTGCCTTGACTTCACCGTCCTCAACGGCTCCTTCGGCAAGATAGCCGACAGCTTCACCTTCATGGGCAAGGGCGGCTCCGGCGCACGGCACGGCTTCCTGTTCGCGCTGTCGCTCGTTCCCGGTATCATGCTGGCTCTGGGCGTGGTCGAAGTGGCGGAAAGGCTGGACGCCCTGCGCGCGGCCCAGCGTATGCTCACGCCGCTGATGCGCCCGCTCATGGGCCTGCCCGGCATTGCGGGGCTTGCGCTCATCTCCAGCCTGCAAAGTTCCGATGCCGGTGCCGCCATGACGCGGGAACTTTCGGAAAAAGGGCTCATCTCCGAAACGGAGAAGGTCATCTTCGCGGCGTTCCAGTTCTCTTCCGGCTCGTCCATCACGGTGTACCTGAGCATGGGCCTTGCCCTGTTCCCGTATCTTTCGGTGTCGCACCTCGTCCCGCTGGGCGTCATCCTGTTCTACAAGGTGCTGGGCATGAACCTCATGCGCCTCTACCTGCGCATGGCCGCCAGAAAAGAGGAGGCGTGATATGGCACAGGGCAATATTTATGACGCCTTCGTCGAGGGCATGAGAAAGGGCTGGAAGGTCGCCACTCTCAATATGCTGCCCAACGTGGTTCTGGCCTTCGTGCTCATCAAGGCTTTGAAACTCAGCGGACTGCTCGAACTTCTGGGCGACTGGTGCGCCCCGGTGATGGCGGTGTTCGGCCTTCCGGGCGAAGCCGTGACCGTGCTCATTTCCACACTGTTCTCCGCCGGGGGCGGCATAGGCACGGCGGCAGGCCTCTATACGCATGACATCATGAACAGCACCCACATGAGCATCGTCATGCCCGGTATCTTCCTCATGGGGGCGCTCATCCAGTACATGGGCCGCATACTCGGTGTGGCAGGTGTGGACAGCAAACATTACCCCATGCTTTTCCTCATCGGTGTGCTCAACGCCGTCCTTGCCATGCTCACCATGAAGTGGCTGATCGTATAGCGCTGTTCCAGCGGAGTTAGAGAGGTTCGTATGATCATTGCGGGTATCATTCTGGTTCTGGCCCTTGTCGTCGCTTTCTGGGGTATTAGCGTTTACAACTCCCTTGTGCGCCTTCGCAATACGAAGGACGAAGGCTGGAGCGGTATCGACGTACAGCTCAAGCGCCGGCACGACCTTGTGGGCAATCTGGTGAACACCGTCAAAGGCTACATGGCGCACGAAAAGGCCACGTTCGAAGAGCTGGCCAAGGCCCGTTCCGCCGCGCAGAACGCCAGTGGCGTAGCGCAGGCCGCGCAGGCCGAAGGCCTTCTCTCGCAGGCGATGGGCCGCCTTTTCGCGGTGATGGAAAACTACCCCGAACTGCGCGCCAACGAGAGCGTGATGCAGCTCCAGAACACGCTCACCTCGCTGGAAGACGAGATCCAGCTTGCCCGCCGCTATTACAACGGCACGGTGCGTGAGCTCAATACCCGCATCGAAGTCTTCCCCTCCTGCCTTATCGCCCGCCAGTTCGGCTTCGGCAAGGCCGACTTCTTCGAACTGGAAAACGCCGCCGAGCGGAAGGCTCCGCAGGTCGCGTTCTAATCTGCCGCAGAACCGAAAAAGAACAGAAAAAAGGCATACCTTCGCTGAACGGTATGCCTTTTTTCGTTAAGAGTCGCAGCTGGAGAATCAGTCCCTGCGGAGCATCTTCACGGCGCAGAACTTGCCGCACATGGCGCAGACTTCTTCCTTCTTATGCGGTTCGCGCCTTTTTTCCACCTGAGTGGGGTCGAGGGCGGCCCGGGCCATGCCGTCCCAGTCCAGAGCCTTGCGGGCGGCGTTCATGGCGGCTTCGCGGGTTACGGCGCGCGGAGTGCCGAGGGCCACTTCACCGGTATGGGCGGCCACGCGGGACGCCATGACGCCAGCGCGGGCGTCGGCTTCGTCGGGCAGGGTGAGGTGTTCGGCAGGCGTGAGGTAGCAGAGGAAGTCCACACCGGCTTCCACGCCCAGAGCGCCGCCGATAGCCCCGGCGATATGGTCGTAGCCGGGGGCGCTGTCGCAGCAGAGCGGGCCGAGGACGTAGAGCGGCGCACCGTTGGTCAGGCGCTTGATGCCCTGTATCTGGGTGCGCACCTGATGGAGCGGCACATGGCCCGGGCCTTCTATCATGCACTGCACACCGCGGTCGTGGGCGCGGGCGGCCAGCAGGCCGAGATTGATGACTTCTTCCCACTGGGCGGCATCACCGGCATCCACACCGGCGCCGGGGCGCAGGCCGTCGCCGAGGGACAGCGTCACGTTATAGGGCAGGCAGATGTCGAGCAGTCGGTCGAAATATTCGAGGAGCGGGTTTTCCCGGTCGTTGTCCAGCATCCAGCGGGCCAGCATGGAGCCGCCGCGCGAAACGATGCCCATGGCGCGTTCGGGGCGTGAGCCAAGCTCCGCACCGCGCCGGGAAAGGCCGCAGTGCACGGTGACATAGTCCACGCCCTGCTTTGCCTGCTTTTCGATTTCCTCAAAGAGCTGGTCGGGCGACATGGAGGAGATTTCGCGGCTTGCGTCCAGAATATGCTGGCCTACGGCGTACATGGGAACAGTGCCAAGCGGGAGGGGGCAGTCGGCCAGCAGGGACTGGCGTATGGCGTCGAGGTCGCCAGCGATGGAAAGGTCCATCACGGTGTCCGTTCCGGCTTCGATGACGGCCTTGAGCTTGCGGCGTTCGGTCTCCATGCAGGAGGAAAGGGGGGACGTGCCGATGTTGGCGTTGACCTTGATGCGCGCAGGCTGGCCCACGAGGATGGGCTTGAGGCCGGGATGGGCCGGATTGCCCAGCAGGACCATAGTTCCGGCTTCGATGGCGGAAATGATGCTCTCGGGGCTGAGACCTTCCTCGGCGGCAAGAGAGCCGAGGTGCTGGTCCAGCAGGCCGCGCAGGGCGGCGTTCTTGGAAAGGAAGGATGACATGTTGCCTCGCAAAGTTGCGACGCAGGCGCAAAAAAACGCGCCATGCCGGGAAGGGCGGACGCGTCCACAGCTTCCCTCCGGCAGTACTAACTGCGTCAGGTTCGAGGGTCTGGGGCTGGTCCCCACTCTCAGCTATCCGGCCTGCCGCCTCGGCATGGCCCTTATAGCTCCCCTAGCTGAGTTCAGATATAACGCCGGAACGCTTGAGCTGTAAAGATTTTTTGAGGAAAAATTATCATAAATCACAGTGTTACATGGAATCGCCTGCTCGTGTATCCTTTAAGAAAACAGGAGGGATGCGCCATGTGCCTGCTAGCCTTTGTCGTCCTTGTGGTCTCGCTGGTCTGTGCCTATCTGGGAATCGTTCATTTCACCGGGCTTGAGGCCGATGCCCTGCGGGGCGCGGCCATTATCGGAACGATCATTTTCGTCGTCATCGTGGCCTTCGGCTGGAAGAAATCAGAAAAGTCGTGACGAAAAAAGCCCCGGCAGTCGTCGGGGCTTTCGTATAACGGAGCTTTTCTTCCGCTTATTCTTCCATCTGGAAGTCCACGCGAATCTTGAAGAGTTTGGTGGCGGGCAGGTTCATGATGGGCACGCCGGTGCGCGCGGTGATGCCTTCGAGCGTGGCGCATACGTCATCCCACGAGGGGCCGATGAGGGTGAACCACACGTTGAATTCGTTGTCGCGCAGGTAGTTGTGGGTCACGCCGGGGAGAGCGTTCACATCGGCAATGAACTGGTCGAGCTTGTCTTCCGGCACTTTCGCCCCGCAGAGCGTGGAGCGGAAGCCCAGCTTGGCCGACTGGAAGTTCGCACCGAGACGGCGGATGATCTTCCGTTCCCGCATGGCCTTCACGCGCTGGAGCGCTTCCTCTTCGGAAATGCCAAGCTGTTCGCCCAGCGCCGCATACGGGCGCGATACCAGCGGGAACGCCGTCTGTATGATATCGAGAAGTTTTTTGTCGATAAGGTCGAGTTCGGTCTGAGACATGTATTCTCCTGAAGGGCTTGGAGGCGGGGAAGCTCTGCCTCCCCTGGCCCCTCCGGCAGGGAAATGATTTCCCTGCACCCTCATTTGCGGCC
>JAFQTU010000072.1 GCA_017408905.1 Mailhella sp.
AGCGCGGCTTTCGGCAAGCTGCTTGATATCAGAAACAAAGCTGGGCCAAGGACCGGATTCGAGCTGGTCCAGCAGGGGAGTTGCATGTTTCGCCATTGCCTTACCTCCACATGGTTAATTATGGGTCTGTCGCTCGGCCAACATTCAGGAGGCGGGAAAAATCCCCGCTCCGGCGGAGCGACCCCTAGTACACTTGATGGCTGCCGGCGTGTTTTAAGCACGAAAAAAGACCGGCCTTTCAGTGTGTAATCACATTACTACCCCATTTTCAAGATAAGCACAATAGCCCCGGCGCTGTTCACAAGCCCCCGGCAGGCCTCTTTTTTGTGAAAAAAGTCGGAAGTCCTTGATATTGGCGTGTTTTAGGAACTTTGGGGGTATGATCATGCTTTTTTCCGTCGTTCTTCTGCGCTACAAGCGGCAGGGAAAGAAGGCGGGGCGAGGGCAGGGCAAAACGAGGATGGTTATTGATAATAACCTTGAATCACAGGGAAAGTTAGAAAATATTCGTGACTGTGCAAAGAGGAATATGCAGTGCTGTTCCGCGTGAAAAATTTAACATTCTTAGGCGTAATGGAAGATGCACCCTTCTTTTTTCGGCGGCGTTCCGCGTTTCGTTTTCGGGGAAAGGCTCCGGGTTCTTCGTTTAGGCAAAGGCCGCTATTTTAAGGAAGGCTGAGGCGATTCCGAGCGGGGCATCCGGGATAGGGCGGGCTTTTCGGAAAAATTCTTCGGGAGAATACTTTATTTTTTCGCAGTGAACAGCTAGGATATGCTTTCCTTCCCAAAAGAAGGAAAGTCTCAGCCTTATCGGTGTTTATGGAGGTGCCATGAAGCTTTTCAAGAAAAGTTCCGAGCGTTCCCTTCCGCTTGTGGAAAGGGAGGATCCCCAGCTCTACCGCGAACTTTATCCTTATACGAAGATCGGCCGCATAGGTTTCGACGATACCATCATCGCGCCCCGCCCGGCAGACCCCTGCTTCATCACCGATACGACCTTCCGCGACGGCCAGCAGGCCCGCCCGCCGTACTCCGTCCGCCAGATAGCCCGCATCTTCGACCTGCTCCATAAGCTGGGCGGCAAGAGCGGCCTCATCCAGGCCACGGAATTCTTCATGTATTCCGCCAAGGACCGCAAGGCCATCGAGACCTGCCGCGCCCGGGGCTACCGCTTCCCCCGCGTGACGGGCTGGATTCGCGCCAACGAGAACGACCTGCGCATCGCCCGCGACATGGAATTCGACGAAGTCGGTATGCTGACCAGCGTGTCGGACTACCATCTCTATCTCAAGCTGGGCAAGACGCGGCAGAAGGCGATGGAAGATTATCTGCGCCTTATCGAGCGCGCCCTCGAATGGGGCATTGTGCCGCGCTGTCACTTCGAAGACATCACCCGCGCCGATATCCACGGCTTCTGTCTGCCCTTTGCCGCGCGTCTCATGGAGCTTTCCAAGCAGGCCAGCATGCCGGTGAAGATCCGCCTCTGCGACACGATGGGCTTCGGCGTTCCCTATGCCGGTGCGGCCCTGCCGCGTTCCGTGCAGGGCATCGTCCGCGCCTTCACCGACGAGGCCGGCGTGCCCGGCCAGTGGCTGGAATGGCATGGCCATAACGACTTCCACAAGGTGCTGGTGAACGGCGTTACGGCATGGCTGTACGGCTGCGGCGCGGTGAACGGTGCTCTCCTCGGCTTCGGCGAACGCACGGGCAACACGCCCGTGGAAGCGCTTGTCATGGAATATATTTCCCTTACCGGCAACGACGACGCGGCCGACACCACCGTCATTTCGGAGATCGCCGACTACTTCGAGAAGGAACTCGAGTACGTTATCCCGCCGAACTATCCCTTCGTGGGCCGCGACTTCAATGCCACCAGCGCCGGTGTGCATGTGGACGGGCTTGCCAAGAACGAGGAAATCTACAATATCTTCGATACGGCGCGCATCCTGAACCGCCCCGTGCCTATCATCATCACGGACAAGTCCGGCCGCGCGGGCGTGGCGTACTGGATTAACAGCAATCTCGACCTGCCCGAAGAGCGCAAGGTCACGAAGAAGCATCCCGCCGTGGGCCTTATCTACAACGATATCATGCAGGCCTACGAGGCGGGCCGCAACACGTCCTTCTCCAACAAGGAAATGATGGCGCTGGTGAAGCACCATATGCCCGAGCTCTTCGTTTCCGAACTCGAGAAGCTCAAGAGGATGGCCAGTCGCCTCGCTTCCGGCATCATGGCCCGCATGGCGCAGACCTGCCAGGGGGCGAACGGCCATGTGGAGACCTGCGACGCCATGCAGGACTTTGCCGACCATTACCCCTATATCCAGTTCATCCAGCTTACCGACGCGCAGGGCAAGCTGGTGCAGGCCGTGGTGACGGACGAGGAGAACGCCCCCAAGTACGGCAACCTGCCCGACCCCGGCTACGACTATTCCGACCGCATATGGTTCAAGGAACCCATGCGCGACGGTGAACTGCACGTGACCGACGTGTACCAGTCGCAGTACACGGGCGCTCTCATCCTGTCGGTGTCGCAGGCTGTGACCGATGAGAACGACGAGATCGTGGGCGTTCTCTGCGGCGACATCCAGATTGAGGAACTGCTCAAGCATTCCGACGACCTTGAAGCGGAAGAAAAGGATATGGCCGCCGAATAGGTGCGCCTGCGTCCCTGATATCGGAGAGCGGCTTTCCTTCCGGGGGAGCCGCTCTGCCTTTTGAACGCCCCGCCTGCTTTTCAGAAAGGAACACCCATGCCCTATATCTCCACCACGCTGTTTTCCCTGTTCAAGGCTGGGCCGGGGCCGTCCAGCTCCCATACCATCGGCCCTATGACGGCTGGTCGGCTTTTTGCGGAAACCTGCGCCGAGCTTCCGCGTGAAATGCTGTACCGTGCGGCACGCATCCGTGTGCGGCTCTTCGGTTCTCTCAGCGCCACCGGCGAAGGGCATGGCACGGATGCCGCCATCCTTGCCGGGCTCATGGGAACGAGGCCGGAGTCCTGCCCCGCTGGCCTGCTTCCCCGCCTGAACGCCGAAAAGGGTACGGAATACCGCATAGAGCTGGGCGGGAAGCCGGTGCTGGTATCGCTGGCCGATATCGTGCACGACGCCATCGTCCACAGCTACCCCTACAGCAATACGCTTGTGGCGGAACTGCTCGATGCCGCTGGCGAGGTGCTTTTCGAGCGCGCGTACTACTCGGTGGGCGGCGGTTTCGTGCAGTGGGAGGGCTGGAAAGCCCCTGAACTTGGCGAACCGGTGTACAAGTACGGCAATATGAACGAGCTGAGGAATATCGTCCGCACCGAAGGCCTCAATATTTATGAGATCATGCTGGCCAACGAAATGGCTATGACCGGGGCTTCCCGCCCGCAGATCATCGACGGGCTCAACGAGATACTCGACCGTATGGAGGCTTCCGTCGAGCACGGCCTGCAAGGGAGCGGATGCCTTCCCGGGCCGCTCAAGGTGGAGCGCAAGGCCCATATGCTCTACAGGCGCGCCCATTCCCTGAACGCGGCCCCGGGCAAATTCCTTGCCGCGCTGAACTCCTATGCCTTTGCGGCTTCGGAAGAGAACGCGTCGGGCGGCGTCATCGTCACGGCTCCCACCTGCGGTTCGGCCGGGGTCATGCCTGCCCTTGTCTATGCCATGCGCCACGATATGCACGTGGGCGACCGAGCCATCCGTGAAGGCTTCCTTGCGGCGGCGGCCGTGGGCTTCATCGCCAAGCATAACGCCAGCATCGCCGGGGCCGAGGTCGGCTGTCAGGGCGAAGTGGGCGTGGCCTCGGCAATGGCGGCGGCCATGCTCACCGATGCCTTGGGCAATCCCTCCCGCTACGTGGAGAATGCCGCCGAAGTGGCGCTCGAACATCATCTCGGCATCACCTGCGACCCTGTGGGCGGCTACGTGCAGATCCCCTGCATCGAGCGCAACGCTATGGGCGCGGTGAAGGCTTTCAACGCGTCGCTCATCAGTACGGGGGTAAGCCCCGAATCCCAGCGCGTGTCCCTCGATGCCGCCATTGCCGCTATGGCCGAGACGGGCCGGGAAATGAGCTCCAAATTCAAGGAGACCTCGCTGGGCGGACTGGCCGTGAGCGCCGTCACCTGCTGACCCTGCGCCGCAGGGCTGGTTCTCGCCGCCTTGTCAGCCAGCGGGGAAAGGCGTATATTGCGCTTCTATTTAAGGAGATGCCATGTCGTTCATACGCCATATATGCCTGATGCTGGCCCTGTCCTGCTTCTGCCTGCCCGCGTCCGAATCCCGTGCCGCCGCAGTGAAGGAGCCTGCCGCCCAGCTTGAAGCCCTGCTCAAGGAACATCCTGAGATCGTTCTCAATGTCCTTCGGGAGCACGGTGTGGAGCTTCTCGATATCGTACAGCAGGCGGCCGACAAGCGCCGCGCCTCCACGCTGAAAAAGCAGTGGGAAGAGGATATGCAGAAGCCCAAGAAGGTGAAGACGGCGGGCCGCCCCGAAGGCGGTGCGGCTGATGGGCCTGTGACCATCGTGGCCTATTCGGATTTCCTCTGCTCCTATTGCCACAGGGCCGCCTTCACCGTGGGCAGTCTCATGAAGCGCTACAGCGGCAAGATTCGCTTCGTCTTCAAGCAGGTTCCCAAGTCTGAGGCGGGCCGCCTCGCCGGTTTCTGGTTCCTTGCCGGATACTCTCTGGACAAGGCTAAGGGCTGGAAGATGTACGCACTGGCCTTCGACCGCCAGAGCGAAGTGGAAGCCGCGCCGGAGAAGACCATGCGCGCCATCGCCAAGGAGGTGGGCTTCGACGTGGCGAAGCTGGAAGCCGTACTGAAAGCGAAGGCCAAGGCCTTTGGCGACATGATGGACGCCGACGCCGCCGAGGCCGATGCGCTTGGCTTTGTGGGCACGCCGTATTTTCTGGTGAACGATATCGTGGTGCGCGGGGCGCTTTCGCTTGAGGAATTTTCCCGGGCCGTCGATATGGCTCTGGAGAAGAAGGCGGGCAGATAGATGCTTGTTTCCCATGATCCCAGAAAACTGCGCGCTCAGGCAGGCTGGAAGGCCTGTGCCGCCACTATCGGCAATTTCGACGGCGTCCACCTCGGCCATCAGGAACTTCTGCGCCGGACCGTATCCCTTGCCCGGGCGCAGGGACTGCCTGCCCTTGTCGTGACCTTCGACCCGCACCCGGCCGCCGTGTTCACGGAGTACCCGCCGAAAGTGCTCTCTTCCCGCCAGCAATGCCTTGAACTTCTGGAAGAGCTGGGTGTTGACGCCGTGCTCCTCATGCCGTTCACCCGTGAGCTTGCGGAACAGCGCGCGGAGACCTTCTGCCGCACCGTCCTTCAGGATGCTCTGGGCGTGAAAGAGCTTTTCGTGGGCTACGACTTCCGCCTCGGCTGCGATCAGGCCGGGGCCGACCGTATGCGGGACTTCGGCACATACCACCTGACGCAGGTCGAGGCCGTCATGGCCGGGGGCGCGCCCATCAGCTCCACGCGTATCCGGAAGGCTCTGGCCGAAGGCAGGCTCGACGAGGCGAACGGGCTTCTCGGCCGTGCGTTTTCCGTGCGCGGCGAGATAGTCCATGGCGCTGGGCGCGGCGGGCCCCTGCTGGGCGTTCCCACGGCGAACCTCGACCTCGACGACACGCAGGCCATGCCCGCACCGGCGGCCTATGCCACCTCGGCCCGCCTTCTGGACGGCCCGGAAGAGGAGCGCGGCTGGCGCATGGCGGTGACAAGCTTCTGCAAGAATCCTACCTTCGACGGGACGCACCTCACGCTTGAGACGCATATCCTCGACTTTCAGGGCGATATCTACGGCCGCCAGCTTGAAGTGCGCTTTCTGGCGGAACTGCGCAAGGAAAAGCGTTTCAACGGCCTTGATGCGCTCATCGCCCAGCTGAAGGACGATATGGCCCTGCGCCGCACCATGCCGCTCTGATAGGAAGCGCCGGAAGTGACGGCAAAGAGGAACGCGCCGCAAAAAGAGCTTGCCCGAGGGCGGCTCTTCATGTACAAGACAAAAACGGCTTGCGGAAAGGTAGCGAAGAGGCCGTAACGCGCTCGACTCGAAATCGAGTTGTCGGTGATGAGCCGGCACGTGGGTTCGAATCCCACCCTTTCCGCCACCTATTGAATTCATTGACTTGATTGTGATTTCCGCCCGAATTCGGATGTAAGCTGCAATCGTAAGTTACAATTCATACGCAAAGACCCCGTCGAGCTTGTCAGCTTGACGGGGTCTTTGCTTTTCTATCCGGGGCTTCGGATGGCTGTTCCCAAACGTTTTGGGGCATCCTGATGCCGTTCGGAGCGGGAACAGGGGAGGAGGTGTTCTCCTCCCCTGAGTTTTTCATGCTTACTTCTTGAGGAAGGCCGCGAAGGGGGAGATTTCGCGGAGGTTATGCACGATCTTGGGCATGACTTCCAGCACACGGTCCACTTCGGCTTCGGTGTTGTAGCGGCAGAGGCTGAAACGGACGGAGCCGTGGGCGTAGGTGAAGGGAACGCCCATGGCGCGGAGCACATGGGAAGGTTCGAGGCTGCCGGAGGTACAGGCAGAGCCGGAGCTGGCGCAGATGCCGTACTGGTCCATCTGGAGCAGGAGGGCTTCGCCTTCCACGGCTTCGAAGGAGATGTTCACCGTATTGGGCAGGCGGCTGGATTCGTCGCCGTTGATCTTGCAGTTCGGGATAGCGGCAAGGAGTCCGGCCTGCAGGCGGTCGCGCATGGCGGCCACGCTGGTGCGCTCTTCCTGAATGTTGGCACCGGCCAGTTCACAGGCCTTGCCCATGCCGATGATGTAGGGCACGTTCTCCGTACCGGCGCGGCGGCCGCGTTCCTGATGGCCGCCCTTGAGGAAGGGACGGAAACGGGTCCCGCGGCGTACGTACAGCACGCCGATACCCTTGGGGGCGTGGAGCTTGTGGCCGGACATGGCAAGGTAGTCGATGGGCAGGTTCTTGAGGTCGATGATCTCCTTGCCCACGGCCTGCACGGCATCGACATGGAGCTGGACGCCGTGAGACTTCACGATCTGCGCCACCTTGTCGATGGGGAAGATGGTGCCGGTCTCGTTGTTGGCGTACATCATGGAGACCAGAGCCGTATCGGGGCGGATGGCCTGTTCCAGTTCGTTGAGGTCGATCTGGCCCTTTTCGTCCACGCCGAGCCACGTCACGTCGTAGCCCTTGTCTTCAAGGTAGTGACCATAGGCGAGCACAGCGGAGTGTTCGACCTTGGTGGTGATGACATGGCGCTTTTCGGGCTGGGTCTCCGTGGCGGAGTACCAGGCGGCGTTGTCGGACTCGGAACCGCAGGAAGTGAAGATCACTTCTTCGGGGCTGGCGCCGATGAGCTGGCCCACCTGTTCGCGGGCGGTGTTCAGCCAGCGGCCCATCTGGCCGCCGAAGGTGTGCATGCTGGAAGGGTTGCCGTACAGCGGGCCGAAGGCGGGGAGCATGGCTTCCAGCACTTCGGGGGCGACGGCAGAGGTGGCGTTATTGTCGAAGTAGATGACGTTGGTAAGGTCGGCCATGTTACGCCTCCACGACGTTGATGGCGGGATCGACCTGTTCGCGCAGGGTCTTTTCCACCAGATTTTTCAGGGTGAGCTGGCTGGCATGGCAGCCGGAGCAGGCCCCGCGCAGGGCCACGACCACGGTCGTGCCGTCCACGTCGATGAGTTCGATGCTGCCGCCGTCCAGAGCGAGGCGGGGGGCGATGTCCTGGCTGAGGATGGTCATCACCTTCTGCATACGCTGGACATTGGTCATGCGGGGGGCGGGCTTGATTTCGACCATAGGCTTTTCGATGGCGCGGAGCTTGTCGAGGATGGTCTGGATATCGTCCTTGCAGGCACCGCAGGCGCCGCCGGCCTTGATGAAGTTGGTCACTTCATCGGCGGTGGTCAGGCCGTTTTCCTGAGCGACCTTGATGATCTGCAGGTCGGTCACGCCGAAGCATTTGCACACAAGGCGGCCTTCTTCGTCGTGCTTCTTGGGGGGCAGGCCCTTCCAGCGGCGGATGGCGTCTTCCAGAGCTTCTTCGCCCATCACGGAGCAGTGCATCTTTTCCTTGGGCAGGCCGCCGAGGTAGTCGGCGATTTCCTTATTGGTCATCTTGGCGGCTTCTTCCATGGTCTTGCCCTTGATAAGCTCGGTAAGGGCAGAGCTGGAAGCAATGGCGCTGGCACAGCCGAAGGTCTGGAATTTGGCATCTTCGATGACGCCTTCAGGGGTCACCTTGAGCATGAGCTTGAGAGCGTCGCCGCAGGCAAGGCTGCCGGCTTCACCTATGACATTGGCATCTTCGAGAACACCGGCATTGCGGGGGTTCAGGAAGTGATCGCGTACAGTATCAGTATATTCCCACATAATTGTCTCCTGAATTCGGAATGGGCTTTCGCCCGGGACAGTCGTTCTGTCATTTTGTTTCAGCAAGAGTAATCACTTTTGCGGCAATGTCCAGAGCCAGAAGGCATGATTCGAAAATCAGTTTCTTCTTAAGGACGGAAAACCGCCGCCAGACGTATCCGGCGGCGGCTGAAAGAGGGAAAGGAGGATTATTCTCCGCGCTTCTCGCACATGTGGTCGGCAATCTTTCTGGAGCGGTAGGCGATCTGTTCCACCGCGCCGAGAACGTCGATGAAAACGAGGCCGGATTCGGCGGAACACTTGCCCTCGCTCAGGCGCTGGGCGTGGTTGTTGCGCAGTTCGTTTTCGCCCTTGCGGATGCGCAGGGCCATTTCGGCCAGCGCTTCGCGGGTCACGCCCTTGTCGTTTTCGATGTCGATATAGGAAAGGGCCATAGCCAGCACCTGACGGGCGTCGCGGTACAGGTCGCGGATCTCCTTCATGGCTTCGGGGGAGAATGCCTTGCCGCGCTTCTTGCGGTAGTCGTAGAAGTCCAGCAGGCGCTTGCCCTTGTCGCCTATGCGCTCAAGGTCGCCCGCGCTGATCACGAGGGCTTCGAGTTCGGCGGCGGGCTTGCCGTCGATACCGGCCTGCATGATGTCGCCTGCGTAGATGCGTATGGCGGTCTCCACGCGGTCGAGCTTGTCTTCCATTTCCATGATGGTCTCGCGTTCGTTCTCCTTGTTTTCGAAGAACAGGCGTTCAACATGGCTGAGAAGATCCTGCAGCAGTTCGCCCATGGCGCGGCATTCGCGGCGAACGGCGCTCACCGCCACGATGGGCGTGCGCTGGATGAGGAGCGGATCAAGGTACTTGGTGTCGCGGGTGTCGATGTGGGGAGCGTCGGGGAATACTTTCTTGACCAGCGCGGCGAAGGGCTTCACGAAGGGCAGGAAGAGCAGGGTGTTGCAGATGTTGAACAGGGAGTGGGCGTTGGCTATCTGATGCCCGATGGAAGACGAGGTGGACTCGATGAAGCCGAGATAGAACGGCATGAGCGGCAGCCACACGAGTACGCCGATGAGGTTGAACATAACGTGCGACGCGGCGGCCTGCCGGGCGGCGCGGCCCGAACCCATGGCGGCGAGCACGGCCGTGATGGTGGTGCCGATATTGTCGCCGAAAATGATCGGGATGGCGGCATCGAGGGGGAGAAGCCCCTGTGAGCCGAGGGCGATGGTCAGGCCCACCGTGGCGGAGCTGGACTGCACCAGAAGCGTGAGGCCCGCACCGGCAAGAAGGCCGAGGATCGGGTTGTGCGAGAACATGAGGAAGATGTCCTGCCTGTCCCTGAGGAAGGCCATGGAGCTTTCCATGGTCTGCATACCGATGAAGAGCAGGCCGAAGCCGAACAGGCCTTCGCCTGCGTGCTTCCATGTTTTGGATTTGCACACGAACATGAACAGGATGCCCAGCATCACGAACAGGTACGCGAAATCCTTGATTTTGAAGGCGAGGATCTGGCCGGTGATGGTCGTACCGATGTTCGCGCCCATGATGACGCCAATGGCCTGCGTCAGCGTCATGAGCCCGGCTTCCACAAAGCTCACGGTCATGACGGTGGTGGCGCTGGAGCTCTGGATGACCATAGTCACGCCAGCGCCGAGGATGACGCCGAGCAGAGGCGTTTTGGTGAACATGCCGATGATGTTGCGCATACGCTCACCGGCGATAAGCTGAAGGGAGTCACTGATGAGCTTGATGGCGTAGAGGAAGAGGCCTACGCCGCCGAGCAGCTGCATCGCGGTAAAGAAGGACATGTTGCTTGCTCCGGAATTGAAAAAGTTTCAGCTATGCGCACCTTGCCAGATGAGTATGACAGGAATGTTACGGAAGCGCCCTCCGGCGGCCACAAAAGCCGGCCTTTGGCAAAATATATATTTAACAAGCTGGCATTTCAAACGAAATCATAGGGTTGCAGTGTAACATTTTCTTGCCGGATGTTTCAAGTTTTGCTTGTCATTTTTGGGCCGCTCTTATATCCTTTCCAGAACTTTTCGTATTCAGGAGTTTTTATGTCTTCCAATTCTGGTGATTCTCGCGGCCTGTTCTCGGGCAACCTGGGCTACATCCTTGCTGTGGCCGGTTCTGCCGTCGGCCTTGGCAACATCTGGCGCTTCCCTTACCTCACCGCCAAATACGGCGGCGGTATCTTCCTGCTCATCTACTTCCTGCTGCTGTTCACCTTCGGCTACGCCCTCATCATGGCCGAAACCAGCCTCGGCCGTAACACCCGCCTCAGCCCTGTGGGCGCGTACCGCACCTTTGCCGACAAGCAGCATTCTTTCCTTAAGATAGGCGGCTGGCTGAACGCCATCGTGCCCATGATCATCCTGCCGTACTACTGCCTCATCGGCGGCTGGGTCATCAAGTACATGTTCGAATACCTCACCGGCGGCTCCGCTTCTGCCGCTGCCGATGGCTTCTTTGTCGGCTTCATCACCAGCAACTTCGTGCCTGTGGTCTGGCATCTCCTCTTCCTCGGCTGCACCGCCTTCATCATCCTGCTGGGCGTGCAGAAGGGTGTTGAACGCGCCTCCGTGGTCATGATGCCCATCCTGCTCGTGCTCGCCTTTGTTATTGCCGTATACTCCATGACCCGTCCCGGTGCCGGTGCCGGTATCGCCTACTACCTTATCCCCGACTTCTCCAAGTTCTCTATCATGACTGTGGTCGCGGCCTGCGGCCAGCTCTTCTTCTCCCTCTCTGTGGGCATGGGCATCCTCATCACCTACGGTTCCTACATGAAGAAGGACGTGGACGTGGAAAAGGCCACTATCCGCATCGGCCTTATGGACACCACTGTGGCCATGCTTGCCGGCTTCATGATCATCCCTGCCGTGTTCGCCTTCTCCGGCGGTGACGCCGCCGCGGTGAACGCTGGCCCCGGCCTGATGTTCATCACTCTCCCCAAGGTCTTCGAAAGCATGGGCATGGGCTCCTTCATCGGTGCCGCCTTCTTCATCATGGTGTTCTTCGCCGCCCTTACCTCCAGCATCTCCATCCTCGAGACCTGCGTGTCCACCCTTACCGACGAACTGAAGTGGAGCCGTACGCGCGCTACCATGTTCATGTTCTTCGAAGCCATTGCCCTGGGCATCCCCTGCTCCCTCGGCTTCGGCGCCTGGGACTTCATCTCCATCGCCGGCCTGTCCATCCTCGACATGATGGACTTCCTCGCCAGCTCCATCCTTTGCCCGCTCTGCGCCCTGCTCACCTGCATACTCATCAGCCGTGTGGTCGGCACCCAGAAGATCGTGGACGAAATCAAGTCCACCTCCGCCTTCAAGGGTGAAGCTGTGTTCCGCTTCTGCCTGACCTACCTCGCTCCTGTCATTCTCCTGCTGGTGCTGGCTTCCTCCGTGGCCGCCACCCTCGGCTTCATCAAGATCTAACGCCTTCGGGGAGGCCAGCCTCCCCCTGTTCGGCATAAAAAAGGCCTGCTTCTTTCCGAAGCGGGCCTTTTCTGTCAATTGCGGGGTGAATCAGTACATCCCCGGTACTCTGTCTTCGAAGACGGGAATGAGATCTCGCATATGGCGGACAGCGGCCGCGTCAATGTCGGCCCAGATGATCTCTTCCCCTGTTCCGGCTTCGGCCAGCACCGAGCCGTCAGGGGCGATGATGGCCGAGCGCCCAGCGAATACCGTGCCGTCCGTGACGCCACAGCGGTTGCAGGCCGCCACGAAGATCTGGTTCTCGATGGCGCGCGCCCTCAGCAGGGTGCGCCAGTGCTCGGCACGCGGGCTGGGCCATTCGGCGCTCACGAACAGCAGTTCAGCACCCTGCACGGCCAGCCTGCGCGGCAGTTCGCAGAAACGGATATCGTAGCAGATGACGGAAGAGCAGGGCATACCGTGGAGCTCGAACAGAGAGACCTGCCTGCCGGGCGCAAGGAATGTGTCCTCATCCATAAGGCGGAAGAGGTGCACCTTGTCGTAGAAGGCGAGGTAACGCCCCTTGCTGTCGATGACTTGGGCGCGATTGGTGATGCCGCCGTCATGCCGGGCCAGAACGGAGCCCCCGGCAAAGGCAAGGCGGTTCTTCTGCGCCAGTACGCGCAGGAAGTCCGCATCGCCCTGTTCGTCTGCCAGCGTGGCGGCCTGCTCCAGGGCGTAGCCGGTTGACCAGAGTTCCGGGAGCACGATGACATCGGGGGCGCAGAGGCTCACGGCCTTATCCACGAGCCGCTGTACGGTCGCATGGTTGGCGGCGCGGTCTCCTGCCTTCACATCCATCTGTAGGGCGCAGATTCGCATGGCATCCTCCTGCAAAGTCATGCTTAAGGCATACGGCAAGAATTTTTTTCGGGCAAGCCGCGTCAAAGTACGGCGAGGCGGCGTTTTCCCCCTTGTCAGATTGCCCTTTCGTCCCTACTATTCCGGCAATCATTCAAGATAAAAGGATTCTCCTATGAAACGTATTGCCTCTATTCTTCTTTCTGCGGCGGCCGTCCTCTGCATGGCCGTTCCTTCTTTCGCTTCTGAAAAGACCCTGCGCATCTGCTATGTGAAGTCGCCCTTCAACCTTCAGCATATCGTGATGAAGGAACGCGGCATCCTTGAAAAGCATATGGAAAAGCTGGGCGTCGCCGTGAAGTGGTACGATATCAACTCCGGGGCCACGCAGGCGCAGGCTATGGCCAGCGGCGATCTCGATGTCAGCGGCGTGATGAACTCCACCTCTGCGCTCATTGCCAATGGCGAAGGCAACCCCGTGAAGGTCGTGGCCGGTGTGTCGCGTCCGCTGGAAGTCTTCGGCATTGTGGCGCCCAAGGGCGGCGTGAAGAGCATTGCCGAGCTCAAGGGCAAGACGGTGGCTGGCCCCAAGGGTACGGTGCTCCATCAGATACTTGTTTCCGCGCTCAAGGCCCACGGGCTTTCCGCCAGAGACGTGAAGTTCGTGCAGATGGGTATCGCCAAGGGCGTGGCCGCCATGAAGAACGGTTCCGTCGATGCCGCCCTCGTTGCCGCCAACTTCCTCATCAACTGCGAGAACGAAGGGGACACTGTGCTTGCCACGGCCAAGGGCTATGCCGTTCCCAAGCTGATGATGACCGCCAGCGAGCGCTTCATCAAGGAACATCCCGAACGCCTTGAGGCTGTTCTTGCCGCCCACGAGGAGGCTACGGTCTGGATGGAGCAGAACCATGCCGAAGCTATCGCCATCGGTGCCAAGGAGCAGGGCATCAGTCTTGCCGATGCGGAAAAGCTCTTCAACTGGACCGTCTTCGTGCGCCGCTTCGACGAGAACGACCTGAAGACCATGGAAGACGATATGCAGTTCCTTCTCGATAACGGCATGATGCGCAACAAGGTGGACATCCGTTCCATGTTCCTCCCGAGCGCCCTGAAGTAAAGCGGCTCGATGCTGACGCCCAGGAAGGCCCGACTCTGCAAACGGCAGGATCGGGTCTTTCTGCTCTTATAAGGTAATGGGTGATGGGGAGAGGCGGGGGGAGCCGCAATTTTAGCTCAGGCGCAGTGGAGAACAGTAAAAGAAGGGTGAGCAGGGGAATAAGGTGGAGATTTGTTGATAAAGATAATTTAATAAATCAATATGTTATAGTTTATCCTCAAACTTTTTTCAAAAAATCCGAAAAAAGTGTTTGACAGCGGGGCGTGATTTAGGCATAACCACGAACGCGCTGAGGTACAGCGGCTCTGAGAAAGCCCCACGGGACAGGGAGGAGCGAGGTGCTGAAACGCCTTTCTGAAAAAAACTTTGAAAAAAGTTGTTGACAGAAAGAAGCAAATGATGCATAAAGCATCTTCGCCGCTGATGAGCGGCGGCGGTTCTTTGACAAGTGAATAGCGAGTTGGGAAAATAGAGCTTTGAGTTCGATTTGAGAACCTAACGGTTCTCTGAATCAAATACTTTTCAACTGGAGAGTTTGATTCTGGCTCAGATTGAACGCT
>JAFQTU010000073.1 GCA_017408905.1 Mailhella sp.
GGCGACGAGAATTACAACGGCTGGAACGTGCAGGCCAAGGGCTCCTATGCCCTTCCCTTCGGTACTGCCGTTCTCGGCGGCTGGTACTTCTCCGGCAACGACGAAGACGAACAGGGCTACATGCCCAACGCTGGCTACTTCGCCGATACCAACCACCTCTATGATGGTTACACCTCCCTCACCACCCCCTCCCAGACCAACAACTTCGGCACCTGGGCTGTGCAGGCTGGTATCGAAGGCGTTTCCTTCCTCGAAAACCTGACCCACGACTTCCATGTGACCTACATGGAAGGCACCAACGAAGAGGGCGATTACTCTAAGGGTTGGACTGGCGTGATGGGCGAGGACGACGCTGCCGTTGAATTCACCCTGAACAACGTGTACAAGATCTACAAGAACCTTGCCGCCCACCTCGAACTCGCCTACGTCATCAACGACTACAGCGACAAGGCTGAAGATGCCGGCCTCACCGAAGACGACTGGTACGCCAGCCTCACCTTCCAGTACAAGTTCTAATTCTGCGCGGTGTTATGCCGCTTAGGACTTAGCGCTTAGCGAAGTTCTGCGGGGGAAGGGCAACCTTCCCCCGCTCTTTGTTTAAGCAGCTCACCATACCCGGACTGTTGCAACAGGTCGGGCATTCCATGTTTAAAAGGGAGTGTTGTGGCAATGGGACAGGTCTGTTAGGCCATGCTCGTGCCCCTGCGCACATTCGCCTCTGGAAAAGCGAACAAGGCCGCCTCGTGCTCCACGGAGCGGTAACAAGGCCATATATCACCGCTTTTTCGTGTTCAGCGTGGCCAGGCCAGCTGATTTCCAGAGCGTTCTCCTACTGGACACGTTTCCATTCCGCAACGAAAAAGCACCTGTCGTTGAAATAAACACAAGCCCTCTGCACTCCCGCTGGCTGGGCAGCTCGAGCTGGCGGTATTTTCCGCCTCCATTCGCTCTGCTTTTAACGTGCAAATTTTTTTCAGAGCACTCTCTCTCTTCAAATCAAGAACAATTACTAATAATTTTACTGGGTTCACTTTGCCAGCCTGGTTTTGCTCCTGCCCAGAGGACTTGCCGGGGATGATTTCTCCGCCCGGAAGCCAAAGAAAAATTTTCACAGCGTTTGACGATTTTTCCCAATACGATAGCTTGTAATCACACAGCAAGCCTCATCAGGAAATAAAAATACAAGGAGCAGCGTATGAGTCAGCATCACCACCAGTGCAGCATTATCGATCAGGCCATCAACCGTCAGGTCGGCCCCCATTCTTCTCTTTACTGCCGCTCCTGCGACAGTATCGACCTTCCGAAGAACAACTGCCATTCCATCGACCTTGCCATCTCCCGTCAGGTCGGCCCGAACTCCCCCATGTACAACTGGGAATGCCAGCCCAACTTCGATGAGTTCCGCACGGAATGCAGTCCTGTCGATCAGGCTATCAGCCGTCAGGTCGGCCCCCGTTCCGCCCTGTACTGCCGTTCCTGCAACGTCCAGCTTACCCCCACCGGCGGCAACCCCGCCGAAGAAGCCATCTGCCGCATTGCCGGGCCCCGCTCCTCTCTCTGCCGCAGATAAACACACACTGAAACCTGAGCCGTACTGCGGAACAGGTCCCGCATGAAAGCTCAACTGGCTATGGATACGAGAAGGCCGCTGGATAACTCCGGCGGCCCTCTCCTGTTAATGTGCGTATGCCCTGCGCGGGGCTGGCGTACGCTTCGAAAATGCCCATGAAGCATGAACGCCAGATAAAAGAAAAGGCCCACGATTTCTCGTGAGCCGAAATTCTGGTGGAGCTGAAGAGAATTGAACTCTTGGCCTCTTGAATGCCATTCAAGCGCTCTCCCAACTGAGCTACAACCCCGTTGCAGAAAGCAATTTGCCAGAATCACGCCCGGCAGTCAAGCGAAAATTTCCGGCTCTGCCAATTTTTTCAAAAATACTCTTACTCCATGATGGCCAGCGCATCCAGCACGGGCTGGAGCGTGCCTTCTTCCTGCGCCTCGCGCATAAGGCGGCCGATATACTGGAGCTGGCGGCGCTTGGCCTCGTAGCCGGAAAGGCGGTCGTACTCGTCGAAGCCTTCCTTAAGGTCGGCCGGAAGCGGCAAACGGGCACGCTTGGCAGGGGCTATCTTGGCCAGCTTTTCGCCCACGGTCTGGAGGGCGGCGCTGTCGCGCTTCTTCTGCGAACGGCTCGGCCTGTATTCCTCTTCCTCTCCGCCTATCTGATAGCGATTCTTGCGCGGCATTACTGCTGAACCTCGCGGGAGCCGTCTTCGGGGTTGAAGTTGGCGCTGTCCTCAAGTTCGAGGGTTTCTATCTTCTCTTCGAGCCATTCCATAAGGGCGCGGGCCGTGTGATAATTGAACAGCACACGGGAATGGATGTGGCGGGAAATGACGCGCTCTTCCTCGTCGAAGGGAACCACTTCGGCCCCGAAGGCTCCGTCCGGCTCCACCGGGCGCTCCGAGAAGGAGGGCAGCTTATCGCTTTCCACGTAGAAGTTGACTTCTATCTCGCCCTGCGGATTGATGCCGCCCCACACGCCATGCGTGTACTGCAGGCGGGCAGAAGGCTCCTGACTGTATTCATAGCGCACACGGCTGGGATATTTCATCTGGCTCATAGCGACCTCGCGGTATTTCCCCGCACGCCTCCGGCAGTACGGGCTTGGAATTGCTACCTTATCCCGCCTTGCGCCTCAAGTAAAGGAACTTCTCCCGCCGCGTTGCCGAGACTTGACGGAATGGCCTTGGCAGGTCAAACTGAAACATTGCGGTTCGCCCTCAGGGCCTGCCGCGCCCCACGAAATCATTCCCCTTTCATAAGGATATGCTATGAGCACCCACACCAAGGAAGTATTGCAGGTCCGCCCCATTTTCGACTTTGAACTCCTGCTCGGCCTTCTTTCCGAAACGCGCCTCGGCGGCAGTGTTCTTGAAGAAATGGCCAACACCTGGGAACGCTGGCTCCCCAAGCTCCACGCCCTCAAGATAGAGACCGGCAAGGGCCGCTACCTCGCCCTGTGGCTCGACCCCGAGGTCGAAGAAGAAGTGGACGCCGAACGCGCCAAGTCCGCCGAATACGGCTACCGCATGAGCGCCCTTGCCCAGACCATGATACAGTGCGCCGTGTACCAGCTCCTTCCCGAAGTGGAAGAAGCCGGATGCGCCCCCGCGCCCCAGCCCACGGCCCTGCTCTGCGACGCCCTTGCCGCCGAGGGGCTCGACTATCAGGAAGACACCCATTCCATCCTGCCCAAGTACAGCGTGCTCACCCCCTACCCCTTCCGCGGCGCCTGCGACATCTGCTACCTGCGCAAGGAATGCCCCAAGGCCAACGGCCAGGGCGGCGGCATCACCTCCTTCGAGCTGGGCGGCCATCAGCAGTAAGGGGCTGGCATGGATACGGAAAAATTCAAGGAAGGCTTTTTCCACATCTTCAAGGCCGCCGGCTATTCGCTGGCCGGGCTTGCCACAGGCCTGCGCCTGAGCCTTGCCTTCCGTCAGGAAGCGGCCATACTCGTCCTGCTCGTCATCCTGCTTGGCATCTACGGCAAGCCTGCCACAACGTGGCTCGTGGGCATTGGGGCATGGCTCCTCGTCATGATGGCCGAACTTCTGAACACCGCCATCGAAGAGGCCCTGAACCTCATCACCACGGACTACAACATCCACGTCAAGCACGCCAAGGACATGGCCTCCGCCGCCGTCTTCCTCATGCTGGCGCTCAATGCCGCGCTCTGGTTCTGCATGTTCGTGCTCTGCCTTTTCTAGCCTCCCGACTGCCGGGGCGTTCACGCGCTTCCGGCGACCTCGGGGAAACTTTCAGCAAATCCTGTCCTGCCTATGGAAACCATCTTCCTTAAAAAAGGCGAAGACCGCCGCCTCCGTGTGGGCCACCTCTGGGTTTTCAGCAATGAAGTGGATGTGAAGCGCTCGCCGCTCACGTCCTTCGCTCCCGGCCAGCCTGTTCAGGTGGCCGATGCCGGGGGCCGCGTGCTGGGCTGCGGCTACGTGAACCCGGCTTCGCTCATCGCCGTGCGCCTTGTCAGCCGCAAGGCCGATGAAGAGCTTGGCCCGGATCTTCTGCGCCGCCGCCTTGCCGACGCCCTTGCCCTGCGCCAGCGTATGTTCCCCCGCCCCTTCTACCGCCTCTGCCACGGCGAGGGCGATTTCCTGCCCGGCCTCGTGGCCGACCGCCACGGCGACCATCTGGTCTGCCAGATCACCACGGCAGGCATGGAAGCCCAGACCGAAACGCTGGTGAACCTTCTGGACGAGCTTCTGCACCCGGCTTCCATCCTGCTGGCCAACGACGTGGCTTCCCGCTCGCTCGAAGGGCTGGAACGCTTCCAGAAGGCGGCCCTCGGCGCTGTTCCCGACGAGACCGAAGTGGAAGAAAACGGTATGACCTACATGGTTCCGCTGGCAGGCGGGCAGAAGACGGGCTGGTTCTACGACCAGCGCATGAACCGCGCCGCCCTTACGCCCTTCGTGCAGGCCCAGCCCGGCTGGTCGGTGCTGGACGCCTTCTGCTATGCCGGTTCCTTCGGTGCGCTTGCCGCCAAGAACGGCGCTGGCTCCGTGGCCTTCATGGACGCTTCCGCACAGGCCCTCGAATTCGCCCGCAGGAACGCCGCTTCCGTTGGCTGTGACGCCGAGACCCTTCAGGGCGACGCGCTCACCCTCCTTGCCGACCTGCGCCGTGAAGGCCGCCAGTTCGACATCGTGTGCCTCGACCCGCCTGCCTTCATCAAGCGTAAGAAAGACGCCAAGCAGGGCCTTGAAGCCTATGCCCGCGTGAACGAGCTCGGCCTCGACCTTGTGAAGCCCGGCGGCATGCTTATGACCTGCTCCTGCTCGCATCATCTGGCCGCCGAAGACCTGCGCAGCCTTGTCACCCGCGCCGCAGGCAAGCGCCGCCGCTTCGCCCGCCTGCTCTTCCAAGGCTTCCAGGGCCCGGACCACCCCATCCATCCGGCCATGCCCGAAACGGCCTATCTCAAGACCTTCCTCTTCCATCTGCCGGAATAACGCCACGAGGTTTCCATGTCTTTTCAGGCTACCCGCATGCTCACCCCCGGGCCTACCCCCATCCCGGATCGCGTCCGCCTCGCTATGGCCGCGCCCCTGCCCCATCACCGCAAGGACGCCTTCAAGAACATCATGCATGAAAATCAGGATATGCTGAAGAAGCTGTTCTGCACCGAAGGCCCTGTCATTCCGCTGGCCTGTTCCGGCACGGGCGCCATGACAGCTTCGGCCTTCAACCTGTTCGAACCCGGTGAAAGGGTGCTCGTGGCCACGGCCGGGCACTTCGGCGACCGCTGGATCGACATCGCCAAGATGCGCGGCCTCGACATCGTGGAACGCCGCTGGGCCGCAGGCGAAGCCATCGATCCCCAGGCCGTACGCGAAGCCCTTGATGCCGACCCGGCCATACGCGGCGTTTTCATGCAGATATCCGAAACATCCACCGGCGTTCTGCATCCGGTGAAAGACGTGGCCGCCATCACCCGCGAACGGGACGTGCTCCTTGTGGCGGACGGCATCTCGGCGGTCTCCCTTTCCCCCATCCTCATGGACGAATGGGGCATTGACTGCCTGCTCACCGGCTCGCAGAAGGGACTCATGCTTCCGCCCGGCATGGCCTTCGTGGCGCTTTCGCCCCGCGCATGGGCCCGCGCCGAACAGGTGCGCCCCACCTGCTTCTACTTCGACCTTATCGGGGAACGCGAGAACTGCGCCAAGGATCAGACGCATTACACCTCGCCCATCAGCCTCATGGTCGGCCTGAACGAGGCGCTCAAAATGCTCTTCGAATACGGCATGGAAAACGTGTTCAGGAAGCAGTACGCCCTGATGAAAATGGCCCGTGCCGGTGTGGAGGCGATGGGCCTTGAGCTCTTCGTGAAGGAAGAGAAATACAATACGTGGGGCCTTACCAGCATCCGCCTGCCCGAAGGCGTGAAGGCCAGCCCGATCATCGCCAAGGCATGGAAGGACTGCAGCGTCATCCTTACCGCCGGTCAGGGCGAACTGAAGGAAAAGGTCATTCGCCTTGCCCACATGGGCTGGGTGGACTGGGCCGATATCGCCGCCGGCCTGCACGCGCTGGCCTACAGCCTGCCGGAAAAGCCGCAGGGGGCGTACCTTGAAGCCGCGCTGGACGCCTATCATAAGGCGCTGGCCGAATAGCCTCTGCTCCAGACATCAGAAAGGCCGCCTTCTTTCGAGGCGGCCTTCTTTTTTATCGAAGCATCATGCAGACGCCTGTGAACACACAGAGGCAGGCAATGGCCTTCTTGAGCAGAGAGGTATCCATGCGCCGGGCCACGCGTATGCCTGCCCACACGCCCACGCCTTGCAGGAAAACGGAGGTGATGGCGATGTACCAGTCGATCTGGTCGATGAGGATATTGCCGATACTTCCGGACAGGCAGGCGAAGGTCTGGAAGGGCTGTGCCGCCGCCACCGTGGCGAACGGCGCGAAGCCCATGACGATCATCATGGGAACGGAGAGAACAGGCCCGCCCATGCCGGTAAGCCCGGCCATGAAGCCGGCAAAGGAGCCGACAAAGAGCAGATAGCGGAAGCGGCCTTTTTCCGTGGCCATGCTTCCGATGGGGCGCGGAGGCCGGAACGCCGCCGCACCGGCAAGGATGATGAGCAGGGCAAGGATGATGTTGAGGGCCACAGCCCCCACGATGAATTTGGTGAGCGCCCCGAAGAAGCCGAAAATCATGGCTCCGATACATTGCGGGAGCACGATATTCTTCTCAAGGCTCCCCCCCTTCCAGTGAAGCCACGTTCCCCATGCCGCCGTGAAGAAAAAACTGCAAAGCGCCGTACCCGAAGCCAGCGGAAGGGGCATACCCGTACTGTACTGGATGGCGGGGATGAGCAGGATGCCGCCAATGCTGGTAGCTCCGCAAAGGAAGCCGACCACAACGAAGCTCAGTGCCAGAAACAATGTCATAGGTTCTCCTGCGGGGTACGTGCTCAAAAAGGTCCGCCCATCCTAGTACTAATACACGAGTCCGTCCATCCCTCAGAGGGCGCTGAAAAAATAAGACTATCAATACTCTGTAATATTTAGAGAAAAAATCTTTTCTCATCCCTCGTGCATTATGGTACAAATAGAACGCTTCCTGTTTCAGGGAGCGGCATAGCACCCTTTGACCATAGGAGAGCTGACTTGCGCCTTTTCCTGCTCACCCTATTCTGCCTGACCCTGTTTGCACTGAACTCCATCCTCTGCCGCGCCGCCCTTATCACATGGGGTATGGAGCCCCTGCAGTACACGGCCGTACGTTCCCTTTCCGCGGCCGCCATGCTGGCCTTCCTCTGTCTGTCGCGCGTTATCAAGCCGCAGGAACAGGCCGGTTCCATCTGGAAGCAGGTCTGGCAGCAGAGCTCGTGGGCTGGCGGTATGTGCCTTTTCATGTACATGCTCTCCTTCTCGCTGGCCTACGTGAGCATCCCCTCTGCGGCCGGAACGCTCATCCTCAATATTTCCGTGCAGTTCGGCATGGTCGGCTGGGGCATTTATCAGGGCGTCAATCCGAACCGCCGTCAGGTCTCCGGCCTGGCCATCGCCTTTGTCGGCCTTGCGGCGCTCATGTCTCCCGGGCTCACCGCGCCGCCCCTTGTCAGCTCCCTGCTCATGGTCGTGGCCGGTCTGGCATGGGCTGGCTACACGCTTTGCGGCCGCGCCGCCACTTCCGCCCCTCTGGCAACGGCAGGCAACTTCTTCCGCTGTGCCGTGGCGGGTACTGTCACCGCAGTGCTTGCCCTCTGCCTTGAGGGCTCGGCGCATCCTCTGGCCTATCTCTGCGCGCTGGCGGCCGGTGCGCTGGCCTCGGCCCTGGGCTACACCCTCTGGTACGCCGTCGTGCCCCGCTATAGCCTTGTCGGCTCTTCCATCATTCAGCTCAGTGTGCCGCTCATCACGGCTGTCCTTGCCGTGATACTGCTGTCCGAAGCCATCACCCTGCGCCTTGTGGTATGCGCCGTTCCCATCCTCGGCGGTATCTGCCTCGCCCTGCTGGCCAAGAAGAACACGTAGCAAACTAGGTTTCCGCCCCTCTCCTGCTTTCCCTTCGGCAGGAGAGGGTTTTCCATCAGAACAGGTCTGTACGTCAGACGCCCCGCCATCTGGAACATCTCCAGATGACGGGGCTTCTTGCGTATCAGCCAATGGCATCAATGCTTTTTGGCGTAGCGGCGGCGATAATCGTCGTAGCCATCCCAGCAAAGCATACCGATGAACGCAAGGCAGGCGCCAATGGCTATCCAAGCAACACAAAGGTCAAGAGTTCCAAATTTATCAAACATATTTCCACCTTCATGATTGATGTTGAAAAAGCAGAAACACTTCTGCTTACTTCTGCACTATTGCCCCACACCTGTCGGATAGCTCGTCATAAAAGTTTTTCGCATCACCGCTTCTACAGCTATACTGCAAAACAACTTTCAGACGCATCCAAAATAGCTCAAAGATGACAAAACGAACAACATCATTTCATGTTATTCATTTTTTCACAAATAAAAAATACAAAATATTTTCCGATGGGTCAATAATCTTGAAATTTTACCATGGCATCATGCCATTTTTGAGAAAACTATCACCACATCATCTCTTCAATATCATTTTTTGAAGACAGATATTCTGACTTTACTATCGTTTTATCATCATTTCAAAAATATTTTTTATTTTTTTCAGAGATTCGCTTTTATTAAATATACATCACTTTTTTCTTATCCATCTGTTCATTTTACCCATTAGCATGACTAGATATGTTCTTTTCGAGCATTGCCCCTTCCCTCCATCGTTCACCGCTGCTGCGATACAGCGCGGCAGTCCCAGCTTCCCGGAAAGGGCAACAAAAAAAACGCAGGACTGGACACCTATCCAAGCCTGCGTTTTCATGGCATTTATAAATATTACGCTCGTTTTCGAGCTTTCAGCGCACCTTCATACCGTGCTTTTCCAGATCCTTGATCTTGCGGAAGATGGTGCTTCTGTCCATGCCCAGCATGCGGGCGGCGGCGGCCATATTGCCCGCGTGTTTCTTGATGGCGGCCTTGAGCATACGGCACTCGAGTTCGCGCATGATGTCGTGGTAGTCCTTGCCCTTGTCGAAGTCGAATTCAGGAGCCGAGGTCTCCGCCGTCACCACATCGGAAATGTAGCCCTTGGTCAGGGAGAAGTGGGCGGCGTACAGCTCCTTGTCCGGGCAGGTGATGGCCATTTCCTGCATGAGGTTCTTCAGCTCGCGGATATTACCGGGCCAGTCGTATTCCAGCAGAACGGGGAACACGTCGTCGGCCATTTCGATACTGCGATTGTAGCGGCGGCAGAAATGCTGGAAGAAGAACTTGGCCAGCGGAATGATATCTTCCTTGCGGCTGCGCAGGGGCGGGATGTTGAGGACGGCGATCTTGAGGCGGTAGTACAGGTCACTGCGGAATTCGCCGGTCTCCACCGCCTTCTTGAGGTCCTTGTTCGTTGCCGCGATGACGCGCACATCGACCTTCTTGGGCGTATTGGAACCCACGGGAACGACCACGCCTTCCTGAAGGAAGCGCAGCAGGCGGGTCTGGAGCTGAAGGGGCAGTTCGCCCACTTCGTCGAAGAAAATCGTGCCGCCGGATGCGGCTTCGATAAGGCCCACGCGCCCGCGCTTGTCGGCACCGGAGAACGCGCCGGAAACATAGCCGAACAGCTCGGATTCGATGAGATTGGGCGAGATACTGCCGCAATCGACCTTGATGAAGGGCTTTTCACTGCGGTCGCTCAGGCTGTGGATGCGCTGGGCCATGACATCCTTGCCGGCACCGGTCTCGCCAAGGATGAGGATGGAGATATCCGTGCGGGCCATGCGGCGCACCTTGGCCAAGAAGGAACGCATGGTAGGGCTGATGAGGATATTGCTTCCGTCTTCGGCCGTGAGGATATCGTTATTGTTGTTGATGCGGATGAGGCGGTCGAGCACGTCGCGCTGATGGGAGAGCTTATCTTCCATGGCTCTGAGCATACTCACGTCGCGCACGAAGTTGATGCTCATGATGCATGTGCCGTCCGCATCAAAAATAGGATAGCCGTCCAACGACAAATACTTGCCGTTGGACAGCTTTTGCATTTTGGACACCGGACGTCCGGAACTGATGACCTCGGGGTTGACGATCACGTCGAACACGCCCTGAGCAAGGATGCTCGTGGCCTTCTGACCGATGATCGCCTCGCGGCTGAGGCCGGTAAGTTCTTCGTACTTGCGATTGACGTACAGGCAGACGGACTGTTCGTCGCTGATCCAGATGCCATCCTGAAAGGCATCGAGAACTTGTTCTATATGCTTCAGAATGGCATCCATCTCTATACCGATGTGTAAGGCTGGATCAGTGCTTCAGCAAGCAGGAACGGTTTAGCGGGGAGCCTTGCCGAGTTCCTTGAAGAGCTTGTCGAGGATGTCGTAGATCTGGGCGTCGGTCTTGCCGCGGAGGGAAGACACTTCGCTGGTCACAGGCAGGCCGAGGATCTTGCAGGCGTTGGTGTACATGACCTTTTCCTTCACGTCGGCGGGCAGTTCCATCTTCTCGTAGTTGGCGAGGCAGTCCTTGATGTCCACGAAGGGATGGGCGGAAGCGAACACGATCTTGTCGGCGATCATTTCCTTCATGGCGCGGATGTAGGTCTCGCACATGGGAGCGGCTTCGTATTCGGAGAGGTCCATGTACACGTTCTTGTTGCGATAGCAGGCGTAGATGGCTTCGTGCACGAAGGGATAGCCGGCATGGCTCATCACGATCTTCAGTTCGGGGAAGTCGCGGGCCACTACGTCAACGTCGCGGGGGTCAGTGTAGGCGAGCACAGCACCGGCAACCTGGGCGGGAGGAGCCATGGTGATGAACACGGGCACGTTCAGTTCGCAGCACTTGGCGTAGATGGGGTAGTAGCGGGCTTCGCAAGGAGAGATGTGGGCGAGATAGGGGTCGGTAGCGATACCCTTCATGCCGTATTCCTTGATGACCTTTTCCACTTCGCGCACAGCGTCCATGCCCTTGTGGGGGTCGATGCCCCAGAAGCCCATGAAGAAGTCAGGATGGGCGCGGCAGAATTCCAGAACGCTCTTGTTGTTGGAGGGAGAGCCGTAGGTGGTCTGGCAGTCGCGGCCGGTGATGACGGTCTTTTCGACGCCCATAGCCTTCACGTCAGCCACGATCTTGTCGAGGGGTTCAGGCTTCCACTTGTCGAAGCCCATGTGCTCGCAGCTGGCCTTGAACATGGCGCTGTTCTTGATGCCATTGAGGATGGCTTCGGTATGGGGACGGAAACGGAAGTCAATAATCTTCATGGTGTCTCCTGTGAGCTTTTCGGCGCGCCCACGCGCGTCGTTTACACTTTGCGCCCGGCGTTACTTTGCGCCGCGCTCTTCATCAACGATGGCCTGCACACGCTCGGCAACACCGGCGGGCAGGGAAACTTCACCCATAGGATACTCACGGCCGAGGAAGGCGTACTTCTGCGTGCCGAGGCGATGGTAGGGCAGGGCTTCAAAGCTGACGTTGGCATAGCCCTTCAGCAGCTTGCCGATGGAGCGGGCGGTCTCTTCGTCGTCGTTGAAGCCGGGGATGACAGGGGTACGAACCTGCACGGGAAGTTCGGGGAAGGTCTCGAGAAGCTTCTTGAGATTGGAAAGGATGAGTTCGTTGCCCACGCCGGTGGCCCACTTGTGCTTTTCGGAATCGGTATGCTTCACGTCGAAGAGCACGTAGTTGAGCAGGGGGGCAGCTTCTTCAAGGCGTTCCCATTCGTAGCAGCCGCAGGTTTCGATAGCCGTCTTGATGCGGCGTCTGCGGGCTTCGCGCAGGAGAGCGAGGGCGAAATCCTTCTGGAAGAGGGGTTCGCCGCCAGAAATGGTCATGCCGCCGCCGGAGCGGGTGTAGAAGATGGCGTCCTGGGCAACGGCGTTGAGCACGTCTTCAACGGTGCGGGTCTGCCCGTAGGTGATGATGCTGCCAGCGGGGCAGGCCTTGGAGCAGGCGATGCTTTCGCACTCGTTGCAGTGGGTGCAGTCGATATTGAGGGCGTTGCCTTCGGCCTTGATGGCCTGATAGGGGCAGGCGGGGATGCAGTAGTGGCACTTGTCGGTACCGATGCAGCGGGTAGCGTTGAAGGCCATCTGCGGCTTGAGCATCTGAGACTCAGGATTGCTGCACCAGCGGCAGGAAAGGGGGCAGCCCTTGGTGAAGACGATGGTGCGGATACCCGGGCCGTCGTGCACAGAATATTTCTGGATATTGAACACGATGCCGGTGACTTTTCTGTCCTGGAAAGTACTCATACTGATCTCACTGAGCGCCTGCGAGGGGCGGAACGGCAATGATAAAAATTCGGAGCCGGCCCCGAGGAACGGGGCCGGTCAAGATACGAGGAGGGGCCTTGCGGCCCCTCTCGGAGGCGTTGTTAGATGGTGTTCTGAGCGGTACGGGCGATCAGGTCGTTCTGGAGGTCGGGAGTAAGGTCAACGAAGTAGGCAGAGTAACCGGCCACGCGGACGATCAGGTTGCGATACTTCTGGGGATCCTTCTGAGCGGCGACCAGGGTTTCCTGGTTGAGCACGTTGAACTGCAGGTGCCAGAGCTTGAGGTCGCACCAGGTGCGGATGAACTGGACGAGCTTTTCGGTACCGGCTTCGCCTTCCACGGACTTGGGAGTGAACTTGATGTTCACGAGGCGGGCGGCACGGTTGCGGTAGCCGTAGTTCTTGGTCTTGAAGTTGGACATGAGGATGGCGGTGGGGCCGTTCACGTCAGCGCCGTGGGAGGCGGAGGAACCGTCAGACAGGGGGAACCAGTCCACGCGGCCGTTGGGAGTGGCGGAAACCACCTTACCGAAGGGCACGTGAGAGGTGAAGGGCACGTAGCGAACGTCGTTGTTCATGCCCAGTTCCTTGTTGTACTTACGGGTGAAC
>JAFQTU010000074.1 GCA_017408905.1 Mailhella sp.
GGGGCGAAAGGGCCGAAGGCCCGGAAAGCCCCCGCGAACAAGGCTGGCGTCATCTGGTGGTCAACTGACGCAGAGAAGCGAAAGAGACGCCGGAAGAGCCGCAAGGCTCGGGCGGCTCTTGAGCGGAACGAGGCTCTGGTCCTGACAGCGAAAAACCGAAAGGTTTTTCAAGAGTCTTGTGCCGGGAGTTGCCGGGCGAAGCTCGACATGAATCGGAATATCAGGCCTCAGTTCAACTCGATTTTCTTTATTGTTCTCTACCCCTTCGCGTACTGCTTCCTTCCTTCCTCGTACAGGTCGCCGCCGTGGCAGTCCGCCACCACGATGACGGGGAAATCTTCCACTTCCATAGCGGCAAAGGCCTCGGGGCCGAGTTCAGGCCACGCGAGCACAGTGTATTTCTTGATGCTCCGGGCGATGAGCGCCGCCGCGCCGCCTGTGGCCGCGAAATAGACGCATCCGTTCTGGCGTATGGAATCCATCACGGCTTTCGAGCGGTTGCCCTTGCCTATCATCCCGGCGAGGCCGAGTTCCAGAAGGCGGGGGGCGTAGGCGTCCATGCGGCCTGCGGTGGTAGGGCCTGCCGAGCCTATGGCCTGCCCGGGCTTGGCGGGAGCGGGGCCGACGTAGTAGATGAGCTGGCCCGTAAGGTCGGCCGGGAGCGGCTCGCCCGCGTCGAGGGCTTCGATCATGCGCTTGTGGGCGGCGTCGCGCGCGGCATAGACCGTACCGCTGATATAGGCCACGTCGCCTATGTTCAGCTTGCGGATATCGTCCTTGGTAAGGGGGGTACTAAGGTGGTGAGTCTGCATATTCCCCTCCTTAAATAACAGCGTGTGCGTGCCGCGCCGCGTTGCAGTTGATGTTCACGGCCACGGGCAGGCAGGCGATATGCGTGGCGCAGAACTCCACGTTCACCTTGAAGGCCGTGGTCGAGCCGCCAAGCCCGGCCGGGCCTATGCCAAGGCCGTTCACCAGTTCCAGAAGCTCGTCTTCCAGCTTGGCGTAGCGCGGGTTGGGGTTGCGGGTATCCACATCGCGGGCGCAGGCCTTCTTGGCGCAGAGGCAGGCCAGTTCCATGTTGCCGCCAATGCCCACGCCCACCACCATAGGCGGGCAGGGGCTGGCCCCGGCATGGCTCACGATGTCCAGCACGGCGCGCTTCACGCCCTCGATGCCGTCTGCCGGAACGAGCATGCGCAGGCCGCCCTTGTTCTCGCTTCCCGCGCCCTTGGGAGCGAGGCGCAGGCTGATGCGGTCGCCCGCTACGAGCTTCGTGTGGAGTATGGCCGGGGTGTTGTCGCGGGTGTTGCGGCGTTCGAAAAGCGGCTCTTCCACCGACGATTTGCGCAGATAGCCCTCGGTGTAGCCCTTGGCGATGCCCGCGTTCACGGCGTCTTCGAACAGTCCGCCCGTGATGTGCACGTCCTGCCCGACTTCCGCAAAGACCACGGCAAGGCCGGTGTCCTGACAGATGGGACAGGTCTCGGAAGAGGCGATGTCGGCATTGGTGAGAAGCTGGCCGAGCACGTCGCGCCCGGTGGGGGAGGCTTCGTTCTCGCGGGCGGCTCGCATGGCGGCGAGCACGGGTTTGGGCATACGGCAGCAGGCCTCGATGGCAAGGGCGGCCACCGTGTCGCGTATGGTTTCAAAGGATATCTCTCGCATGGCAGGCTCCTTTGCGCAGATGCAACTTTTTGTGAAATGTAGGACTTTTTGCGGGGAAAGGGAAGAGGGGAGGAGAGGGGGGAGGAGTTTGAAGGGCAGAACTCCCCCTCATCCCCCTTGGCGTTTCCCGCGCCCTCTGCTACCATCGCACAAACCTTCGGAGGTCTGCCATGAAGTCCGTCATTGCCGAAACGCTGGAACTTGCCTTTTCCCCGGTGGCCATCAGCCGCGTGGGCGAGCGCCCCGCCAAGGCCCTGCAATTCAAGGAAGGCAAACGCGCCTGCGCCATGTACCTTTATGCCTGCGCGGCGCAGGGCCGGGCCGCCGTGGCCGACCGCGCCACCTGCGGCTGTGTGGGCGGGGCGGCGGGCTTCGGCTTTGGCGACGCCTTCCAGAACTTCCCCGGAGGCCTGCGCGGCTTCTGCGGCTTCCTTTCCTCCGGCAATGCCGACACCGAGGAAGGCCGCGCCGTGGGCGAAAGGCTGGCCGCCCGCAGTGCCAGCTTTGCCGATAATTACCTGCACGGCGAAGGCTACAAGCGCAGCCCGGAACTGGTGCGCCAATGGCACGACGCGCTCCCCTTTGCCGAGGCCATGCCCGCCTTCGTGAGCTTCCGCCCTCTGGCCGAAGTAGGGGAGGGCGAGCCCGCGCCCGAGCTGGTCTCCTTCGTGGTCAATGCCGACCAGCTTTCCGCGCTGGTGGTGCTGGCCAACTACGCCACCCCGCGTTCCGACCGCGTGACCATCCCCTTCTCCTCGGGCTGCCAGAGCGTGGGCCTGCTGGCCTTTGCCGAAGCCGCCTCGGCCTATCCCCGCGCCGTGGTGGGCCTTACCGACCTTTCGGCGCGCAAGGCGGTGCGCCGCTCCCTCGGGGCGGGCAGCCTCACCTTCACCATGCCGTGGAAGCTCTTCTGCGAAATGGAAGAGAACGCCCCGGGCTGTTTCTTCCAGCGCCACACCTTCCGCGAGCTCATGGGCCGGGAATAGCGCCGCCCCTTGCGTTTCCCCAGTGCTGTGCTATAGTTTCGGCAAGAAAAGGAGTTCCCTATGAGCGAAAAACAGATCGGTATCGTCGGCATCATCGTAGAAGATAGGAAGGCTTCCCCCGAGCTCCACGCTGTCCTGCACAAGCACGCCGAGATCATCGTGGGCCGTCAGGGCATCCCGTTCCGCGACGGCGGAGTTTCGGTCATCTCCGTGGTGGTGGAAGGCACTGCCGCCCAGATCAACGCGCTGGCCGAGGAAGTGGATCAGCTTTCCCTCGTTTCGTCCAAGGCTGTCATCACCCACAAGAAATGATTTGTGAACTTCTTGGCACGGCTTGCCGAAAAGGCGCTGTGCGTGTATCGTGAACCTGTCTGAACGGTGGACCGCCCCGCGCTCTCTCCCGTGAAGACGCCGCCTTCGCGCGGCACAAGCTACGGCATCCCGACCGTGAGGCAAGGCCAAGGGCCGACCTGAACGGAAGGAAATACGCCCCCCTGTCCGTCCTTCGTTCTGGCCCAGGCTTCTGCCGCGCCAGCCCCGCCTTCCTGCGGCGAGTTTCGGGCATCCAAGCTTCTTCAAGCATTTCGGGCGCTTTCCTGTATCGGGAGGGCGCCCTTCTTCGTTCCGGGCCTTTTCCCGGGCGGCGCGCCCCCTCTCCAACGGACACCCCGGCCGCACCGCCGGAAAGGGAGACCCCATGTATAACGTCAAGTCCCTCGACTCCAACGAATTCATCGACCACAGCGAGATCCTCGAATCCCTTGAGGAAGGCCGCCGCCTCTCCACGGACATGGACGCGGTGAACCGCATCCTGAACAAGGCGCGCGAGAAGCACGGCCTTACGCACCGCGAAGCCGCCGTGCTCTACTTTGTGGAAGATGAGGACGTGCGCGCCCAGATACACGCCCTTGCCCGCGAGATAAAGGAACACATCTACGGCCGCCGTATCGTGATGTTCGCGCCGCTCTACCTTTCCGACTACTGCGTGAACGGCTGCCGCTACTGCGGCTTCCACGCCCAGAACAAGACCCCGCGCCGCAAGCTCACCATGGACGAACTGCGCGAGGAAGTGCTGGCGCTGGAACAGCTCGGCCACAAGCGCCTTCTGCTCGAAGCCGGTGAGGACGACCGCAACTGCCCCATCGACTACGTGACCGAGTGCATGCGCACCATTTACGACACCAAGCTGAAGAACGGCTCCATCCGCCGCGTGAACGTGGATATCGCCGCCACCACGGCCGAGAATTACCGTAAGCTCAAGGACGCCGGCCTCGGTACCTACATCCTGTTCCAGGAGACCTACCATAAGCCCACCTACCAGTTCATGCATCCCAGCGGCCCGAAGTCCAACTACGAATGGCACACCGAAGCCATGGACCGCGGCATGATGGAAGGCGGCCTCGACGACGTGGGCATTGGCGCGCTCTTCGGCCTGTACGACTGGCATTACGAGGTGATGGGCCTGCTCATGCACGCCGAGCACCTTGAAGCCGTGGTGGGCGTGGGCCCGCACACCATTTCCTTCCCGCGCATCCTGCCCGCCCCGGGCGTGGACTACAATATGTTCAACCTTGTGAGCGACAGGGACTTCAAGCACCTCATCGCCGTCACCCGCCTTGCCGTGCCCTACACCGGCATGATCCTCACCACCCGCGAGAGCGAGTCCTTCCGCCGCGAACTGCTGGATATCGGTATGTCCCAGATGAGCGCCGGTTCCTGCGTGGGCGTGGGCGGCTACGCGCATCCCGAACGCTGTGCCAACGATACCCCGCAGTTCCACCTTGCCGACGAACGCCACCCCATGGACGTGCTGAAAGGCCTTGTGCGCGACGGCTACCTGCCCAGCTTCTGCACTGCCTGCTACCGCTCCGGCCGTACCGGCGACCGCTTCATGCCGCTGGCCAAGTCCGGCGAGATCGCCAGCGTGTGCCAGCCTAACGCCATGCTGACCTTCAAGGAATACCTGCTGGACTACGCCGACGACGAGCTGAAAGCCCTCGGTGATAAGATGATCGCCGACGAGCTCAACGCTATCCACCGCGACCGCCGCCGCGAACAGACCGCCGACTTCCTCAAGCGCCTCGAGGCTGGGGAAAGAGATTTGAGGTTCTAAGAGAGATGAGAAGAGCGGGGGAGGGAGAAAAGACCTTTCGAGAAAGGTCCTTTTCTCCCTCCCCCGCACCCCCTCCCTCTTTTCCCAAAGCTTTTTATTTGGGGCGGCTTCACTCTTCCATCCTGCTGGAAAGTCAGCCTGTCTTTAGCGGATTTTCGGCAGAGCTATCCAAGACAGGAAGCCTCGGGCGAGGCTCTGGCCTCGTGGCGAAAACCGGCAGTTTTTCAAGGAGGGCCGGGAGCTTCGGGCGAAGGAAAACAGCGTGCGCCCCTCCCTCACGCTCCCTCCCCCTATCTCCAAAGCTTTTTATTTGGGGGCGTCCCACCTTCCCCCGTGCTTGCCTTTTTCACTCCCCGGGAGTAGGCCATAACCATGTTCTGGCGGGGGTGAGTCATATGCCGGTCTCCATTATCGCGGTCATGCTTTGTGCGGCGCTTCTGCACGCCACATGGAACGCCATTGTCAAAAGCGGCTCGAACAAGCTTTACGAAAGCGCCATCAACTGCTTCGGCGGCGGGCTTTCGGTGCTCTTCCTCCTGCCCTTCCTGCCCCTTCCGGCGGCGGAGTCCCTGCCTTTTCTGGCGGGTTCCTGCATCACGCATATCTTCTACTACCTGAGCCTGACCGTCGCGTACCGCAATGTGGATATGTCCTACGCGTACACGCTGATGCGCGGCACTGCCCCTCTGCTCACCTCGCTTTTCCTGCTCTGCGCGGGCGTTCCGCTCACCCCGGGCGGCTGGCTTGGCGTGTTCTTCCTCTGTGCTGGCGTGCTGGTGCTGGCGCTCGACCACGTACGGCAGGGCCATTTCAGCGCACGCGGCACACTGGCCGCCTTCTGCACGGCCTGCGTCATTATGACCTACACCCTCTTCGACGGCTACGGCGCACGCGCCAGCGGAAGCCCGGTGAGCTATACCGTGTGGCTGTACATCGTGAACATCTTCCCGCTGAACCTCTGGGTGCTTTTGCGTGAACGCCGCGAATTCGTTCCCTATTTCAAGAAGCGCTGGAAAATAGGCGTGTTCGGCGGGCTGTGCGGCTTCGGCTCGTACGGCGTGGCGCTCTGGGCCATGACCAAAGCGCCCATCGCTATGGTGGCGGCCCTGCGCGAGACTTCCGTCGTCTTCGGTATGCTCCTTGCCGTGCTCTTCCTCGGCGAGCGCTTCACCTTGACCAAACTTCTGGCCGTGCTTATGGTGGCTGGCAGTACGGCACTTATGAAAATGCAGTGATAACGGAAGATTATGAAAAAGCTCATCCCCATTACCATACTTACCGGCTACCTTGGTGCGGGCAAGACAAGCCTGCTCAACCATGTGCTTGCCAACCAGCAGGGCCTGCGCGCCGCCGTTATCGTGAACGATATCGGCGAGGTGAACATCGACGCCCAGCTCATCGCACGCGGCGGGGCCGTGGAACTCGACGACAGCCTTGTGGCGCTCCAGAACGGCTGTATCTGCTGTTCCCTCAAGGACGACCTCATCCAGCAGGTGCTCGACCTCATCGCCACGAACCGCTTCGACTGCATCCTCATCGAAGCCTCGGGCATCTGCGAGCCCATGCCCATCGCGCAGGCGCTCCTCGGCGGCGACCCGGTACTGCCCGAAGTCTGCCGCATCGACGGCATCGTGACCGTGGTGGACGCCCTGCGCATGGCCGACGAGTTCCTCAGCGGCCGCGCCCTCATCGAACGCGCCGCCTTCGACCAGAGCGACGACGTGGAAGCCCTCATCGTCCAGCAGATCGAGTTCTGCTCCACGGTGGTGCTGAACAAGGTGAGCGAGGTCACGCCCGAACAGCTCGAGGAACTGCGCGCCGTCATCCGCCGCCTCCAGCCCGAAGCCGAGATCATCGAGACGGATTTCGGCCGCATCGAGCCTTCGGAGATCTTCGACACAGGCCGCTTCGACTTCGCCGCCGCCGGGCGCTCCGCAGGCTGGATACACGCCATGCAGGAATATGACGCGCTCCAGCTCCTGCCGATGGCCGACGCCCATGCCCACTGCGACCACGAGCACGGCGTATGCCACTGCGGGCACAGCCACGGCGAGGAGTACGGCATTTCGAGCTTCGTTTACGTGCGCCGCCCCGGCTTCGACCCCGACAAGTTCGCCGCCTTCATGGAGAACGAATGGCCGCGCACCGTGATTCGATGCAAGGGCATTGCGTGGTTCACCGACGACCGCACCATGTCGTGGCTTTTCGAGCAGGCGGGCCAGCAGGTCACGGCCAAGCCCTTCGGCCGCTGGCTGGCCGCCGCCAGCGCGGAAGAACAGCGCGAAGCCCGCATGGCCGACCCCGAGCTCGACGCCGCATGGGACGCCCGGTACGGCGACCGTATGCAGAAGCTCGTGTTCATCGGCCGCCACATGGACAAGGACGCGCTGATAGAAGCTCTGGACAGGTGCTTGGAAGGATAGAGAAGATTTGAGGGGGCGCACCTTTTGAAAAAGGCTGTCCCCCGCCTCAAAATTTCCCCCACAAAAAAACACGCCTCGGCCTGTACCGGGGCGTGTTCAGTTTAAAAGGAGGGGAGGGGCGCTCCTACTTCAGGGGAAGCCTGGCCTTCACTTCGCCTTCCTGCGGCATGATGAGGTTCATGACCACCGCCACAAGGAAGACCGTAGCCACGCAGTTTTCCGCGAACACCGTGCGCACGATATCGGGGAAGATGCTGAACATCTGCGGGGCCTGCGTGAAGCCCAGCCCCACGGACAGCGACAGCGCCGCAATCACGATATTGCGCTGGCTGTAGCCGCAGCTGCCTATCATCATGAGGCCGGAAATGACAATGTTGCCGAACATCATAATGGTACAGCCGCCCAGCACGGCCTCGGGCAGGGAGGCCAGCAGAGCGCCTATCACGGGGAAGATGCCTGCGAGTATCATAATGGCCGCACCCGTGGCGATGGTGTAGCGGTTCACCACGCGGGTCATGGCCAGCAGGCCGATGTTCTGGCTGAACGAGGTGATGGGCAGACAGCCGAACAGCGCCGACAGCGAGCTCACGAAGCCGTCGCAGGCCAGCGAGCCGGAAATCTCACGGTCGGAGGCTTCGCGCTTCAGCACGGTGGAGGTCATGGCGCTGGTGTCGCCGATGGTCTCGGTGGCGGACACGAGGAAGATCATGGTGACGGAAACGATCGCGCTCAGGTTGAACTCGGGCTCGAAGGGCAGGAAGTGCGGCAGGCTGAGGAAGCCCGCACTGGCGACCAGCGAAAGATCGACCTTGCCCATGAAAAGCGCGAGGATGTAGCCGGCAACAAGGCCGAAGAGCACGGAAAGCGGCTTGAGATTGCCCTTGGCGAAAATGTTGAAGCCGATGCAGGAAACCAGCGTGAACGAACCGAGCAGCCAGTTCTGGAGGGAGCCGAAATCCTTGGCGCCGAAGCCGCCTGCAAAGGAGTTCGCGCCTACGGGGAGCAGGCTGAAGCCGATGCCCGTCACCACGCAGGCCGCCACGATGGGCGAGATGAGGCCGCGCCAGTACTTGGCGAAGAAGCCCAGCAGGCCCTCGATGATGCCGCCCACGATGGCCGCACCCAGCACCGCGCCGAAGCCCCATTTCGGGCCGACGAAGCAGAAAATGGACACGAAGGTGAAGCTCACGCCCATGACCAGCGGCAGGCGTGCGCCTATCTTCCACACGGCGAAAAGCTGGACCAGCGTACCCACACCGGCCACGATCATGGCGGTCTGGATGAGGGAGGCGGTATCCTGCGGGGAAAGGCCGCACACACCGGCCACGATCATGATCGGGGCGATATTGGCCACGAACATGGCCAGAACGTGCTGGAGGCCGAAGGGAACGGAACGCAGGAGCGGAACTTTGCCGTCCAGAGTGTAGATGTTGTTGAGGGAGGCTTCGCCGCGCATGATCACTCCTGCGTGCGGAAGGTGATGCGGCCGGTCTCTTCGTCCATAGCATCCACAATGGCAAGGGATTCAAGGTGATAGCCCAGCTCGCGCAGGGAGCTGCCGCCTATCTGGAAGCCCTTCTCGATGGCGATGCCCAGGCCTTCCACGGTAGCCCCGGCGTCTTCCACGATGTAGATGAGGCCGCGCAGGGCGCATCCGTTGGCAAGGAAGTCGTCGATGATGAGCACATGGTCGTCGGGGCTGAGGAATTTCTTGGAGACCACCACCTGATTCTTGTTGCCGTGAGTGAAGGATTCCACCTCGGCCACGTACATTTCGCCGTCGATATTGATCGACTTGGACTTCTTGGCGAAGACCAGCGGCACACCGAATTCCCGCGCCACGGGATAGGCGATGGCAATGCCCGAAGCCTCGATGGTGAGCACCTTGGTCACGGGCCTGCCCGAAAAGCGGCGGCGGAATTCGCGGCCAATCTCGTCGAGAAGGGCTATGTCCATCTGATGGTTGAGGAAACTGTCCACCTTGAGGACATTGCCAGCCTTGACCACACCGTCTTTTGCGATGCGTTCTTCAAGAAAATTCATAGCCCCTCCCAAATAGTGTGCTTGTGTGTTATGTAGCGCGCCTGCAAGGAAAAGGCAATTGGGAGAAGGGACGGGGATACGTGCTGCGCCCGGGAAACGAAACGCCCCGGCGCACAGGCCGGGGCGGGGAAGGGCGGATTTCAAACAAAAAGTTTTGGAAAGGGGTGGGGGAGTTTGAGGGGGCGGGGGAAAGCTTTTTTCAAAAAGTTTCCCCCGCCCCCTCATAAATCTCTCTTCCCCTACTCCTCCTCTCCCAGCCATTCGACCACCTTGGCTTCGGCCTTGGCGTTGACGTCGGCGTCCATGTACTGGGCGGCGGCCATGAACACGGCGGCCAGCAGGCCGAGGTCGTCGGTGAAGCCGAGTATGGGGAGCAGGTCGGGCAGGAGGTCGGTGGGCAGGATGAAATAGCCCAGCGCGCCGTAGATCATCACGCGCACCTTGCCCGGCAGGTCGGGCCTTTTCAGCACGTAGTAGAGGCGCAGGGCCTGCCGCAGGCCCACGCGGCCCAGCTTCTTTGCCGCGCGGGGCAGTTTGGCGAAGAAGGCTTTTTCCGACCACGCGCGCTGGTATTTCTCTTCGGTCACGATTTCAGGCTCGATGATGGGGCGGCCGTCCTTGTCGAATTCGGGCATGGGGTGTTCCTTGGGGTAGGGGAGTGGTAGGGGCGGGGAGGGAAGAGGACAGGCTCACCGCTTCGGGAGAAAGGTTTCCTGCCGAGTTCTGTTGACCGTTGCCCGACAGCTCCCGGAGGGGGAGGGCGGGGCGCAAGGCGTGTTCAAGGCGGCCTTTGCCTAACGCTCGCCCCTAACCCGCAACCTTCACGGAAAGCCGCGTAGTGCTTTAGGCCAACGGTGCAAGCAATACCCTTTATCCAACGCTCCAAAGGTGCAAGGCGCAGTCCTGTCCAACGGGAGCCATCCCCTTCCCGCAGTCCGGCGCGGTGAGATGCTTTAGGACGGAGGGCCGCCGAAGGCGTGCCCGACAGCCGATCCGCCAGTGAAGGCCGCGAGAGGCCGACCGAAAGGCGGCCCGAAGGGCCGTGACCGTTAGGTATGCGGAACGAAGTGAACGCAGACCTTACGGGCATCGAGAGCAGAGATGCGAAGCGCGAAAGAGCGGCCTGAACAAGGTCGGCGTCATCTGGTGGTCAAAAGCCAAGCGAGCGACAAAGCCGCTAGAAGGGCGAATGCCCGGGCGGCTTCGAGCGAACGGCATTTCAGGATGCCTTTTCTTCCTCACCGCGCGAAGCGCGGAAGCGGAAAATCGGCAGTTTTTCCAAGACGCTGGAAAATATTTCCTTGAAATGCCGCCCCGCAGTCCGTAGCCGTGACTCGAGGCCAAGGGCAAAGCCCGGCCTTAGAGGGTGGCGTGTACGCAAACTTCCGCGTTACTCCCCACCTCCCAAGAGGCGGACGCTTTCGAAAAAGCGGACGCCTCGAACCCGCCTTGAGTCCTGACAATCAGGCTCTGGCGGCCTTCCTTTTAAAAGGTACAAAGGCCGGGAGAGGGGGGACGACAAGCTCACTGTTCCAGACGGGAAGACGACAGGCGCGCTCTCCGACAGAAAGGCATCCTGCCGAGTTCTGTTTCTCTTCGCCCGACAGCTCCCGGCACGGGATCTCTTGGATTTTCTGCCGAAAATCCGCCGCCAGACCAGAGCCTCGTTCCGCTCAAGAGCCGCCCGAGCCTTGCGGCTCTTCCGGCGTCTCTTTCGCTTCTCTGCGTCAGTTGACCACCAGATGACGCCAGCCTTGTTCGCGGGGGCTTTCCGGGCCTTCGGCCCTTTCGCCCC